>PUNU01000108.1 GCA_003551865.1 Syntrophomonadaceae bacterium | reverse complement strand
TCTGGAAGCGCGGCACGGCTGCAGCGGTGCTGGCCAGCGTTATTGTTGGCGGGCTTGTCGCCACCGTATTTCAGTACGGTGAAATTTATCCGCTGGGGCTCTGGCCCGGAGTATGGAGCGGCCTGGTTTCACTGGTTCTTTTTGTTACGATAAGCCTGTTTACAAAGCCTCCCAAGGATAAAGCGAACGAGTTTATAGGCTACCTGCAGGATCAGCTTGATCGGAAAAAGATTATTTAAGCGGACTTGAGGGTTAATAATAATCAATCTGAAAGTTAAGGTGAAAAGATGAAAAGCAAGCTGGGCATAGATTTGAAGGCGGCTATGGAAAAAGAAAAACAGCTTGATGAGCGGTTGAAAAGTTATGAGAGCGCTCTGATCGCTTTTTCCGGCGGAGCAGACAGCACTTACCTGCTGTCCCGGGCGCTCGGCGCTCTCGGGCGAACCGGGGTGCTGGCAGTGACGGTTGGCTCGGAAATGATACCCCCAAGTGAAATTGAAGAGGCCGCCGCACTGGCCGGCAGGCTAAGGGCCAGGCACCTGGTTTTGCCGGTAGACGTTTTAAGAATTCCGGAAATAAAGGCCAATTCACAACGGCGCTGTTATGTTTGCAAAAGGATGATTTACGGAAAGCTCCTGTCGCTGGCGGAAGCGCGCGGCTTTTCTGTTGTGCTTGACGGTTCCAATTATGATGACCGATCCGTCCACCGGCCGGGACTGCAGGCCCTAAGAGAGCTGGAAATAAGCAGTCCACTGCTGGAGGTTTTACTGACCAAGAATGAAATAAGGGAGCTTTCCGCCCGGGAGGGACTTTCTACATGGGACAAACCGGCGGCGGCGTGCCTGGCCTCCAGGTTTCCGTACGGTGTGGAACTGAATGGGGAAAAACTGCAAAAAGCGGCTGCTGCAGAACGCTTTCTGCAGCAGCTTGGTGTCAAACATGAACTCAGGGTTCGCTGCCATGGTGATTTGGCCCGGATTGAGGTCGATGAAGCCGGGCGTGACCTGCTGATTGCCCGCAGGGAGCAGGTTGTAAAAAAACTGCGTTCCCTGGGCTTTTTACACGTTACTCTTGATCTGGGTGGTTTTCAGTCCGGCAGTATGGACCGCGGGCCAAACCAGCCCTAATCCCACCATTGATCGTTATTTTCTCCTTCTTCCTGTTTCCACCATTCTTCCCCTTCGCCTTCAATTACTTCGCCGTCAATATCCATTTCGACCTCGTGTTTAAAAGTAGGATCACCCACGGTGCCGTGGCCGGTACTGTCCTTTTCTTTTTCGTCATTGGCTTCTTTATCTTCTACCTCATCAATTTCTGCCTCGGGTTCTTCTTCCCTTTCGACAAAAGCGGCTTCGGCCTCAGGTTCTTCGGCTGTTTCCTCCCCGGTTGCACAGCCGAAAGGGATTATACCGATCAGAAAAACTGCCAGGAGTAAAACTAACCATTTGATGCTGATCAATCGGCTCACCCCCGATTAGAATCAAGCTTTAATTTATTTAAGTAATAAATATTATAACATACAGAAAAAACTACTGTCACAGATACTAAAGGTTGGGGATATGCCCATCCGGTAGTGTCCGGTCTCCAGGGTTGATATTTTTTGGCAGGAGCAATAAAAAAGGAGTTTATAAAACAAATCAAGAATTTATAGGCAATCATGGGAAAAGGATGTGAATCAATGGCTGAAGTAGTCATCGAGCAGATCAGGCCCGGCCTTTTTCGCTCGGAAATACCTCTCCCCCGCAACCCGCTTAAGGCGACCAACTCTTACCTTATTAAAGGAGAGCAGCGCAACCTGATTATTGATACCGGTATGAAAAGGGAAGAATGCCGGTCGGCTTTAACCGCCGCATTAGATAAACTGGAGGTGGAACTTGATAAAACAGATTTTTTTATTACACACCTGCACGCCGATCATATTGGCCTGGCCGACGAGCTGGTGGCCGACGATGCGGTAGTCTATTTTAACCAACCTGATGCCGAAATAATAAACTATAAAAACCTTTGGCAACTGCTTTGCTCCCTGGCCGGCAGGCACGGCCTTTCGGCGGAACAGGTCATTGCCGCTCTCGATTCCCACCCGGGCCAGCGCTACGGACCACCGGGGCCGTTTGATTTTACCATGGTCAGTGATGGTGAGGTTATCAGATATGGAGATTATGAGCTAAAGTGTGTAATGACTCCCGGACATACCCGCGGTCATACCTGTTTATACGAGCCCGAGTTAAAAATCCTTTTTTCCGGGGATCATATCCTGGGCGACATAACCCCCAATATTTCCACCTGGCTGGACGACAGCAACCCTCTGAAAAATTACTTTGACAGTCTTGACAGGGTGGCCTCCCTGCCGGTAGAACTGGTGCTTCCGGGACACCGCAGGTTAATTACCGACTGTCCAAAAAGAATTGCCGAACTTAAAGCACATCACCACTGGCGCCTGGAGGAAGTAATGGAGATTTTAGAAAAAGAGGGACCAGGAAACGCCTTCGAGGTGGCTTCGCATATGACCTGGGAGCTTGTAGCCACAGGCTGGAATGATTTTCCACTGATGCAAAAGTGGTTTGCCACCGGAGAAGCCCTGGCCCATATTCGTTACCTGGAAGATGAAGGCAAGGTTAAAAGAGAGATGGAGGGCGAAACCGTAATTTTTTCGGCTGTTTAAGCATTTAAGGGAGGCGAACTAAATCGGCAAATACATTTTAGCAATAGACCAGGGCACAACCGGGACAAAAGCCATACTGTGGGACAAATACAGCACCGCAAAAGCCCGGGTTGACCGGGAACACAAGCAGTATTATCCCCGGCCGGGCTGGGTGGAACATGACGCCGAAGAAATATGGCAGAACGTGACAGGAGCTATGCAGGGAGTCCTGCAGGA
>PUNU01000191.1 GCA_003551865.1 Syntrophomonadaceae bacterium | reverse complement strand
TTGTTGAGTGAAAAGCTGTGCCATGGGGACGGTTCGAGCGTTCCTGAGCGTAGCGAAGGCCGAAGGGAAAACGATGGAACCGTCCCCTATGGCATAGCGGGTTAGACCTGAGTAGTTACAAAGACATTATCTTTGTATTTTTTCACCCCGCCTTGCCGCTTGTAAATGCTCACAGGCAAAAACAGCGGTCCAACGGCCGGGGTCCTGTCAGCTAACAGATAGAGTGATTTAGTAAAACATCACAACAACTCATTATCTGTGAGGGAATTTTGCAAGCCGGAAGCGCACATAAAGCGGGCCGATAGGAAATGACGGGAGTTGAAAGGTAAGGTTGGAAGTGAGACTTGTTTGCTGCATAGTGTGATTTCCCTGCTCTGCCTAATCTATTTATTCTGTTCTTTTTTACGCCGCACGAGCTCGGCGGCAATATAAGAAGCGACATGATTGGGCAGAGTACCCGGGCCAAACCCGGCGTTAAAGCCGAGTTCAATGGCCAGCTCGTGAGAAATGCGCGGTCCGCCGCAGATTAAAAGCACTTTATCCCGCAGACCTTCCGCTTCGGCCAGTTCGACCAGCGCGGTTAGGTTCTCCAGATGCACATTTTTCTGGGTTACCACCTGGGAAACCAAAACTGCATCGGCATTTAACTCAACCGCCCGGGCCAGCAGATCCTCGTTGGGCACCTGGCTGCCCAGGTTGTAGGCTTCCATCTCGGGATAGCGTTCCAGCCCGTATTCTCCGGCATACCCTTTCATATTAACTATGGCGTCTATACCCACGGTATGGGCGTCACTGCCGGTGCAGGCGGCCACTACGACCACCTTCCTGCCGAGCTCGTTTTTAATCAATTCGTTGACTTTTTTATAGCTCAGGATCTCCTGCTGCTGTTTCGGTATTTTAATCGCGGAATAGTCGACCGTGTGGGTGCACTTTCCATACAGCACAAAGAAAGAGAGCCCTTCACCCAGGTCGGCCATTTCAGTAATCGAGGGTGTCTCCAGGCCCATCTTCAAGGCCAGCTGGCGGGCCGCTTCCCCGGCCTCATCTCCGGCCGGCACCGGAAGGGTAAAACTGATCTGGACCGCCCCGTCATTAAGAGAGTCCCCGTAGGGCTTAACTTTACTGAAGTCCACTTTCATCTCAAGAAAGCCCCCCTCCCGCCGTCACGGCATTGTTCATAAACAGTTCATTAAAGGGGTTGTAATAATCTTTGTGCTTGACAATAACTCCATCGCCGCCTTTTCCGCCTTTTGACGAACGTTTAATGTCGGCAAAATACCCGTTCTCCAGCGCAGTCTCGAGGCCGATTTTTTCAATTTCCTCCAGCATGCGGCAGGCTTCGTCGAGCAGGTGTTTAGCCCTGGATTGGATTTGTCCCTCGTCTTTAAAGAAGATTTCATCCCCAAGACGGCGAGCATTGTTAAAGACATATTGGGCATTGGTTATGCTCAAGTAGCGGTCACTGATATGGGGAGTGTGGATCGCTTCGGTTAGCATGCCCAAAAGCTGTATTTCCTGTCCCGTGAGCACGGAAACCAGGTTAAACATGCCGTTTACCAGGTAGGTTTTAAATATATCTCCGGTAACATGCTTGGTTGGCGGCATGTACTTAAGGGGGGACCGGGGGAAGAGTTCCCGGCACAGCTGAGCCTGGGCTATTTCCATCAGCAGGGCGTCTTCCATGGCCGGGTTGATTTCAAACGCGTGGCCCAGCCCAATTTGTTCCTCCTTCAAGCCGGCCCGCACACCCAGCTGCTCATTGATAAACTGTGAGGCCAATACGGTGTAACCTTTTTCGTAAGCATCGGCGGTGGTCAGGTAGTTGTCTTCGCCTGTGTTAATAATCATTCCCGCATAGGCGGTAATCATCCGTGAAAAGCTCTGATCTATGAAGGTCCTTTTCATATTAATATCGCGGAACAAAATGCCGTACATTGCATCATTGAGCATCATGTCGAGCCGCTCAAACGCTCCCAGTGCCGCGATTTCCGGCATACAGAGCCCGGAAGCATAGTTGACAAGCTGTATATAGCGTCCGGTCTGCTCACCCGCCTCGTCGAGGGCTTTCCGGACAATGCGGAAGTTTTCCCGGGTGGCATAGGTTCCCCCGTACCCTTCGGTTGTAGCCCCATAAGGCACATAATCAAGCAGGCTTTGACCGGTATGCCTGATCACGGCCACAATGTCGGCTCCCTGCAGAGCGGCCGCCTTGGCCTGCACGGCATCTTCATAAACATTGCCTGTCGCCACTATAACGTAGAGAAGGGGTTTGTTGGGAGCACCCGCTTTCTGCATCATCCGCTCTCTTTCTTTTTTGGCTGCCCTGATTTTCGAAGCAGCTTCCCCTGCCATGGCACCGGCAACTTCACGCCATTTTTCTTCAGGGCATTCCGGTATTGCCGATACGGATAATTCTTCTTTCGACAGCGCTTCGGCAATCTGCTGAGGTGACTCTTCCCTGGCCACAACGGCCCGCGACAGCCACGGAACAAGACCGCGGTCTAGAAGGCCTTCCCTCTGCAGTTTTTCCACCATTACGTTGGCCAGAGGGACTCCGCCTTTGTCCACTCCATCAATACCGAGAAGCCTGGCCGCAGCCCGTTCAATGGTAGTAGTGGTATAATCGCCAATCCAGGAATGTAAATGATCCGCTATTTTACCTGCAGTTGATCGGGCCAGGTTAACTTTAGATTGGTCCAGATCGAGTTTTTTCCCCACCTGGTTATCCATCCTCCCACACTTCAGGTTGTAAAATTTATGTAACTACTCATCCTATTGTCATTGTTGAGTGAAAAGCTGTGCCATGGGGACGGTTCGAGCGTTCCTGAGCGTAGCGAAGGCCGAAGGGAAAACGATGGAACCGTCCCCTATGGCATAGCGGGTTAGGCCTGAGTAGTTACAA
>PUNU01000083.1 GCA_003551865.1 Syntrophomonadaceae bacterium | reverse complement strand
TTTTCTTCTACCCATCCTGCCTCTCTAAACATTTCAGCAGCATCTTCATGGATTTTTGCACTACCATTACTAAACTCCCGGTCAGCCTGGGCGATGGCTTCATCTAAGTCCTCTTTTGTCAATACAGCGGATCGGCGCATGGGAATAATCGGGGTAATAACTATATCTTCCCCTTCCAACCTGACCAACAACCGGTCCCCTTCAGTGATAGAAAGCTTTTTTATGATTTTCCTCGGCAGCGTGATTTGTGCTTTCTTGCCTACGCGCCTGATTGCTTCAACCACAATGACCACCTCTAAGTACAAATTTCCTACAATATGATTATAGATGATTTTCCTACAATTGTCCAATTAAACCGGCCTTAAGCGGCGCAAATTTGACCGGCATTACATGGCAACTTTTACCCGCATCATTGCTCACCAGGCCGGGGCTGCTCTTTATACGCTGAACAGCAAGCATTACCCGATGGATGATATCGAGGTGCTTAAGCCATATTGAGAGCTGTGGGCGGCTTCAGTCCCGGTTTAGCACGGCTTCGCGCATGCGGGCCAGTTTTTCGTCCGCTTCGCCGGCGGTAGGGGCGGTGGCTGAAATATAGATCTTAATTTTAGGCTCCGTGCCGGAGGGCCGCACGGCAAACCAGGAGCCGTCATCCAAGGTATAGTGGATAACCGGTGAGCGGGGCAGAGTAAGGGCAAATTCATCGCCGGTGTGCAGATTGATGCCTTTTTGCAGGTCGTAGTCCCTTTTTTCCACCAGCCTTAGACCGTTAATATCTGCGGGCAGGTCCTTGTAAGCATTAACGTAGCGGTCCGCTTCGGAAACGTCTTTCAGCTCAATGGTAAAAAGGTCTTCGCTGAAATAGCCGTGGCGTTCCTGCAGAACGGCCAGGACATCGAGCAGGGTTTCCCCCCGGTCATTGTAATAGGCGGCCATCTCGGCGATCAGGAAAGTGGCAATTACGGCATCTTTATCCCTGACAAAGGTGCCCGCCAGGTAGCCGACGCTTTCTTCATAGCCAAAAACGAAATGCGGGGTGCCGCGGGCTTCAAATTCCTTGATCTTATCACCGATGAATTTAAACCCGGTCAGGGTTTCGACGACCTGCAAGCCGTATGACTCGGCTATTTTGCGGCCCAGGTTGCCGGTGACTACGGTTTTGATCATGGCCGGGTCTTCGGGCATTCTGCCCGTCTCGGTCAGGCGGCTGCAGATGTACTCGACCAGCAGGGCACCGACCTGGTTGCCGGTGAGAATAACGAAGCGGCCCGAGTTGTCGCGAACGGCGGTGCCGACGCGGTCACAGTCGGGGTCGGTGGCCAGGACCAGGTTGGCATCTTCCCGCTCGGCCCGTTCCAGGGCCGGCTCAAGGGCGGCCGGTTCTTCGGGGTTGGGGGTGCGGACAGTGCTGAATTCCGGGTCGGGGGCCATCTGCTCTTCAACTGTAACCAGCTCTGTGCAGTCGATGCCGCGCAACAGCTCCGGGATAAATACTGCGCCGGTGCCGTGCAGGGGAGTAAAGACCACTTTCAGGTGCTTTTCAGGCCTGCTTAGAGAAAGGCTTTTTACTTTTTCGAGATAACCCCGGTCAAAAGCGGGATCGATGATTTCCAACAAGCCCGCAGAAGCCGCCTCGTCACGGGAGACGGTGTGCACATCCTGAAACATATCAACCGCCTCGATGGCCCGGATCAAATCGTCGACCAGGGGGCTGACCGCCTGACCGCCGTCGGGGCCGTAAACTTTGTAGCCGTTATACTCGGGCGGGTTATGGCTGGCGGTAATGACAATGCCGGCGGCACAGCCAAGCTCGCGGGTAATGAATGAAAGAATCGGGGTAGGCCGGATATCTCCAAAGAGCAGGGCCTTGATACCGTTGGCGGCGAGGACCAGGGCGGCGGCTTCGGCAAATTCGCCCGAATAGCGGCGGGTGTCATAAGCGATCGCCACTTTCTGGGTAGCGTTTTTATCGAAAGCACTGTTGATGTAGTCGGCCAGCCCCTGGGTGGCCCGGCGGATAATGTAGCAGTTGATCCGGTTAAGTCCGGGGCCGACGATACCGCGCATGCCGCCGGTGCCAAAGGTGAGCTCACTGCCAAAGTGGCTGTGAATCTTTTCGGGGTCGTCTTTCATTTTTAAAAGCTCTTCGCGCATGGCGGGCTCCAGGGTCCGGTGGTCCAGCCACTGTTCGAAGCGCCGGCGTGCCGGGGAAGCGGAGCTATCGTCCCGGTTTTTCGGCGGGGATTGGGGGGCATCCTGCGGCGGTTTGCTTCCCGGTTGGCTTTGCTTCTCCACTCGACCGTAATCGTCTTCATAGCGCACGATATCGTCTTCACCCAGGTAGTCGCCGTTTTGCACTTCGATAATGGCCAACGGTTCGGAGCCACTATTTTCGATGCGGTGGCGGGCACCGGTGGGAATGAAAGCGCATTCTCCTTTTTTATAGGTGATCTTACTATCGTCAATGGTGACCAGCGCTTCGCCTCGAACAACCACCCAGTGTTCGGAACGTCGACAGTGGCTCTGCAGGCTGAGCCGTGACCCGGGGTTGATGTTCAAACGCTTGACCTGGTAAGTCTCACCCAGTTCGAGTGAAGTGTAGCTGCCCCAGGGCCGGTAAACGGTGCGGTGCTCCCTGGCCTCTGCCGCCCCTTCCTTACTTAGCCGGTCGACTACCTTTTTGACGTCCTGGGCCCGTTTACGGTCACAGACCAGCAGGGCATCATCTGTTTCCACCACGACCAGTTCATTTAACCCCACGGCGCCGATCAGGCGCGATGAGGAGATGATCAGGCTGTTTTCACTGTCGACCGGTATAACCCTGCCCTTGAGTGCATTGCGATTTTTGTCTTTGGCCGAGAGCTGGTAGTAAGCTTCCCAGCTGCCGATATCGCTCCATTTGATCCTGGCGGGTATAACGGCCACCTCGGCGGCCTTTTCGAGGATGCCGTAATCAATCGATATTTTTTCCAGGCGGGGATAGATCTCTTCAAGGTTGGAAAAATTCTCATAGTCGATCTCTTCCAGGGCGGCATGCATCTCCGGCAGGTGCCGGCGGTACTGCTCAAGCAGAACACCGACCCGGAAGACGAACATGCCACTGTTCCAGAGATAGCTTCCTTCTTCAAGATAAACCCTGGCCGTCTCCAGGTCGGGCTTTTCGACGAATTTTTCCACCCGGCAGGTGTTTTGGTCGAGCTGTTTTCCCCGGCAAATGTAACCGTAGCCGGTTTCGGGGTAAGTCGGCTCGATGCCGAAAGTAACCAGGCCGTAGGTTTTTGCCGCCGCTTCTCCGCATTTGAGCAGTTCGACAAAGCGGTCTTCTTCGGGGATGAGGTGATCGGAAGGAAGCACGGCCATCACGGTTTCGGGGCCTGCTTCGTGCAGAAGAAAGCGGGCGGCCAGGCCGATGGCCGGGGCGGTATTGCGGGCCTGCGGTTCTTCGAGGAGGCGCACGGAATCAAGGCCTGTTAGGCCAAGGCGGCGCCTGATTTCGCCGGCCTGGTCGGTATGGGTCACGACCAGAATTTTTTCTGCGGGCACAACCGGAAGGATACGCTCGACGGTGGCCTGGAAGAGGGTGGTTTCGCCTTTTTCACCCCCACCCCGACCCTCCCCCCTCGAGGGGGAGGGAGAATTTGAAGGACTACTTCCGGGAGGAAAACCTGAAGAGCTGTCCCCTGGAGGATCTGCAGGCTTGCCCCCGGCTTGGGAACTCGGGTAACTGTCCCCGGGATGTGGGCTTGAGCAGTTGTCATCCTGGGTAAAATTTGTAGAGTGGTTCCCGGGGGAGAAATCTGCGGGGCGGCCACCGTGGTGGGCACCTGGGAGGCGGCTCCCGGGTACGGGCATAAACTGTTTTGGGAACAGCTCGCGGCTTAACGGCCAGAGACGGGTACCGCTGCCGCCGGCCAGGATAATCGCATACATCGGGATCACTTCCTTCTCTTGTGGGCTTCCGTCAGCCAGGCGGCCGGCATTTACCTGGTTATTTTAAGCTCCAGTTGTTCCTGAAAGAGTCCCTGGTGGGCAACCAGGTGCACCCTCTGCAGGGCCAGCAGTAAAGAGACGCAGGCTTCTCCACCCCGGTTCTGGTTGACACCTCCGGGGACCAACCCGTCACAGCAGGCCCCGGTGGAGAAGTCATAAAGCGGCTGGTGAACATCGTTGCTGCCGAAAAACCAGTTGAAAGCCCATTCCATCTTGCGCAGCCAGTACTCCTCACCGCTGAGGACGAAAGCCTGGTAGCAGGCATCGACCAGGGCTGCGGCATCGACCGGCTGCTGATCAAATACGGGCTTTTCTTCACCGCGCCTGTACCAACCGTCATTGCCGATTAGCGACAGGTGGCCGCCCTCGGAAGCGGTCTGGAGGTCGATCAACCACTGCAGGGTTTTGATGCCGGCATCGTACATTTCAACGTTATCCATGTAACCGCCCGTTATAATCAAGGCCTGGCAAAAGCGGGCGTTGTCGTAGCAGACGATATCTTCAAACCAGGGCCAGTCCTCGGAAGCGTTTTTTTGCTGAAGGTGGAGCAGCTTTTTGCCGAGCTCGTCCATGATCCGGCGCACCCTGGTATCCCCGCCGAAACGGCGCAGGTAGTAATTGGCTCCGATGGCGGAAAAGGCCCAGGCCCGCGGCGATGTATGTTTGAGGGGAGCATTGACCAGCGCCTTGAAAAGCCGCGTGGCCAGGCCGAGCATGGCCTCACCGGGCGGGTGGGCAATGGTATAGCCGAGAGCCCAGAGGGTGCGGCCGTGGCTGTCTTCGGAACCGGCCTCTTCGAGCCAATCGCGGTTGTAGTGCATAAAGTTGCGGATGGTGCCGCGCTTTTCGTTTAAAGCGTAATGCAAAAAGCTTAAGTATGTATTGAGCAGAGGGGTGATCGATTCGTCTTTAAACAGCCGCCAGTTCATCACCGCGGCTATCAGGGCCCGGGCGTTGTCGTCGGTGCAGTAACCGTAGTCGCGGTTGGGAACGGAATAAACGGCGTGCTGGAAAAGCCCGGTATCATCGGTCATACTGCGCAGGTGACCCAGGTTTACCTCGGGCAAAACGGCCCGCTCGGTAACGTCGGCGCTCTGCACGGGCTGGGTAAACATTTCACTGTAGTTAAAACGGGCCCGCTCGAAGGCGGCGGCATAACTGCGGGCCACTTCATTCCAGATCATCTGGCGGCCGAACTGGTAGGCCGCTTTGCGCATCCGGTTACGCCGAGACTCGTCGCTTAAAAGATCGATTACTGCTTCAGCCATGGCTTCGCTGTCGCGGAATGGCACCAGGCTGCCGCGGCCGTCGGCCAGCAGTTCTTCGGCATAGATATAGGGAGTGGAAACTATCGCTTTTCCGCAGGCCAGGGCATAAGCCAGGGTGCCCGAGGTGATTTGCTCCCGGTTTAAGTAAGGGGTAAGGTAAATATCGGTAGCTACCAGGAACTGGATCAACCGTTCGAGGGAAACATACTGGTTGTAAAAGTTAACGTTGTTTTCCAGCCCCCTGTCCCGGACCATTTTTTCCAGGGAGTGACGGTACTCCTCCCCGTAGCGGCGCTTGACCTCGGGGTGTGTGGCCCCGAGAATTATGTAGAGGGCATCGGGATGAACTTCGACCACTTTTTCCATCGCCTCGACAGCGTATTCAAGACCTTTGCTCGGGCTGAGCAGGCCGAAAGTGAGCAGGACCTTGCGGCTTTCGGCCTGGAACTGGTCCTTGTAGTAGGAGGGATCAAGGAAAGGCACGTCGGGTGAGCCGTGGGGAATAACCAGGATCTTTTCGTCGGGCACCCGGTAGATCCGGGTTAAGATTTCCACCGCCGCCCGGGCCATAACCACCACCAAAACCGACTGCTCGCAGACGCGCATTAAGGCCTGCCTCTGGCCCGGGGTGGGCTCTTCAAGCACGGTGTGCAGGGTGGTAATGGCCGGCTTTTTTAAACCGGCCAGCAGGTAGTTGATGTAGCTGCCGTCTTCCCCGCCGAAGATGCCGTACTCGTGCTGGATGGAAACGGCATCGACCGGGGAGTGGTTGATAAAATCGGCCGCGCGCTGGTAATCTTTGAGCTGTTGATCGCGGATATGGAAAGTCACTTCGCGGCCGTAGTTGTAGTTCTGGCTACTGTTGTTCAAGGCGATTACTTCAAAGTTGCTGTTTTCTCCCTCGTTTTCACCGCTGCCATAGAGCTGTTTCTTGCTTTCCAGCAGGTCCTGGCAGAAGGTGGCGATGCCGCACTTGCGGGGCGGGTAGGTAGAAACAAAGGCAATTTTTACCGGTCGCAAGATTTTTCCTGGAAACATCGTAATCACCTCTTTTTTTAAGGGTGTCAATGTTCTATATTTAATTTATTAGGCAGAGCGCCCGTCTGTATCCTCATAAACCTGCTGATAGACCTTGATATAGCGATCTACCATGAGGTCGGTGGTAAAGTTTTCCTCGACCAGGCGGCGGCAGGCCCGGCGATCGATTGTGTCAAGCCTGGAGAGAGCGATGCGGGCCCGGTCGAGATCGTCGACCAGGAAACCGGTTTGCCGGTCGGCTATCAGCTCGGACATTGACCCGCGGTTAAAAGCGATCACCGGGGTCCCGCAGGCCATTGCTTCGATGACGCTTAAGCCAAAGGGCTCGTCGAAGTTAATCAGGTGAAGCATGGCCCGGGCGCCGCCCAAAAGCTCGCCCTTCCCCTCGGGCCCAACGGGGCCGATGTAGCGCACATGTTCGCCGTCGAGGTAGGGAGCAACGTAGCGGTCAAAATAGTTCTGATCCTGGATAATCCCGGCGATGACCAGGGGCAGGCCAACCTGCTTGGCCAGGCGGATCGACTCGTAGGCGCCTTTGTCGTGGTGGATGCGGCCAAAAAAAAGCAGGTAATCTTCAGGTTCTTCCCGGTACGGGTAAGCATCAACCGGAATGCCGTGGTGGATGGTGGTGGTATAGTCGAGATCGGGGTGGCGGTCGGCTTCGCTGATGGCCACGTAATATGTGCTCGGGTTGTATTTCTTGAAGACCGGCAGGATGCGCGGCGACGAAAAACCGTGGATAGTCGTAAGCAGCGGAGTGTCGACCAGCTTCGAATAACTCAGGGGCAGGAAGTCAAAATTATTGTGGATCAGGTCATACTCGCCGGCTTCTTCAAATACGGTGGCAATGTGCAAGCATTCCCAGACCTTGGGATCAAGTTCGGGATCTTCGGAGCAGGGGCGCGGAGCCACCGGGCGCAGGCGGGCCGTGGTCTGGGAATCGGCGGTGGCGTAAAGAGTTACATCGAGGCCGCGCTGCACCAAACCTTCGGTAAGCATGCTTACCACCCACTCCCAGGGTCCGTAATGACGGGGTGGGGTGCGCCAGGATATGGGGGACAGCATTGCGATTTTCATTTTATAGGCAAAACCCTTCCTCCTTGGAATCAGGACAGCTAAGCAGGAAATCGACCAGGTCTTTAAGCTTGGCCGAAGCGATACAGACACTGCTGTCGGCCGCTCCGTAATACATGATCAACTCATCAGTTTCGGGTTCGTAGACAGTTCCGGTGGGGAAGGTAACTCCGGGCACGTCGCCGACCCGCTCATAGGGTTCGTACGGACCGAAGACCCACTGGTCAGCGCGTTTCCTGATCTTCCAGGGCTTCTCGAGGTCGAGAAGGGTCAGGCCGACCCGGTAAAGACTGCCGGAAGCGGTCTGGCGAACGCCGTGGTAGATAATCAGCCAGCCTTCATCAGTTTCGATCGGCGGGGGGCCCAGGCCCACGCGGGTGCTGTCCCACCAGCCCGGACGCACGGGTAAAAGCACCGTGTGTTCGCCCCAGTGGATCAAATCCGGGGAAAAGGCCATCCAGATATGAGCTTCACCGCGGATGATCGGACGATGGATTAGCACATAGCGACGCTTGATCTTCCGCGGAAACAGCGAAGCATCCTTATCTTCCGGAGGCAGCATCGCACCTCTGCGCTTAAAGTTCTGCAGATCCCTCGAAAGGGCCAGGGAAACCACGGGGCCGTCCTTGGAAAAAGAGACGTAGGTCATGGCAAACTGCTTAAGGTCTTCCAGCCAGACAATGCGGGGATCTTCGATGCCCCATCTTTCTTCGGAATATCCGGCGTCGGGAAGCATACAGGGCTTTTCTTCGATCTGCCAGTTGGTTTTTCCATCCTTGCTGCGAGCGAAGGTCAGGTGCGAAAAGCCGCGCATGTCTTCGACGCGAACCAGCAAATGTGTTTCACCGTTATGCTTGATTGCAGCCGGGTTAAAGGTAGCGTTGGCGGAATAAGGCCAGCGGTCGGGCACCAGGACCGGGTTGCCCTCATAGCGCTCAAATACCGAAGTGGGGCCACGGTGGTTTTTAAAAATCATTCAGCTGCTCTCCTTTGAAGTTCATTATTTTATCTTGGTGTTGGCGTTTTATTGCCGCATTTTCCGCTACAATATATTTCGCTGCGGCCGGCGCTAATCCTGCCCGCCGTAAAGCAGTTTAGCTGAAGAAAAAGTGCTTTATCCGCTCTATATTGCGTTTAACATTGGCGGCGCCGCTTATGTAGCCCATATGCCCGGGAAGAAGCAGTTCCACTTCTTCGAGGCGGGAGAGTTTCTCCACGCTTTGCCCAAGGGTGGCCATGTCGCCTCCGGGCAGATCGGCTCTTCCGATGCTGCCTTCGAATATCGTATCTCCGCTGATCAGGGCTTTTTGAACGGGCAGGTAAAAGCAGACACAGCCCGGGGAATGCCCGGGGGTATGCAGGACTTCGATCCGGTTTTCCGGGTTTCCGCCTGTGCCTAAGGCCGGCTCCCCTTCTTTCAGGTAAAAATCAGGCTTTAAGGAAGGCAGTTCCTTGCCGCTGCGGGCGGCATACTGCTGGGTTATGGCATCCAAGATAAACTCGTCGTCGGGGTGGATCCCTAATTTGGCGCCGTACTGCTCGCGGATCAGGCCGGCCGATTCAACGTGGTCTGGGTGGCCGTGAGTGCAGAGGATATAGTCCACATCATTTAGCTCGATACCATCTGCGGCCATTTGCCGGACCAGCATTTCCAGACAGCTCTCGTTAAATTCGTTATAGATATGGCCGGGATCGAACAATATTATCTGTTCTCCTTTGAGCAGACAGCTGTTGCAGTTATTGGCCCGCCCCTGCCATGGGTAGAAATAGAGATTTTCTGTAAGTTGCATGGTGACCTCCTTAAGATTTTTCCAGGTTGGTTGGCATAAGGTGATAAATTTAAACAGGCACGCTCGAACCGTTCCCAGGGCACCGCTAATTTTCGGATATTGCGCTGTAGTATTATTATGCCCTGTCAAGTAATACTTATGATAACATAACAAAAAGTAATGTGGTAGCTTTCGTCGCACGCAGTGAGGCAGTGTTATTATAGCTTTTCTTGGCCGGGGTTTTTGATCCCTGCAAAGTTTTTGGTTTTTGTTTCCCTACATGTTGCCAAACCGGCAAAGCTTTGAGTATAATATAAGCAACTAAATTGGTTATATATATTCCGAAATGCCGGGAGTTTTGCTCCCTGGTTTTTTTAACTTTTCCTGAAGAGGTGTATCGATGGCACGCTGGAAAGATGGTCTGCAAGAAACGAAAAACGTAAAAGCATGCCTGGATAAAAATGACTATCTTGTCGAGGAGCACGATGATCAGATAGTTTTCCATAAGATCGGCGCCGGCCTGAAAAAGCTTTACCTGGAACCGACCGCCCGGTGTAACCTGGCCTGTATAACCTGTGTGCGGCGCCAGTGGAGCAACATCCCGGAAGGGGATCTGGATATGGACCTGTTCGAAAGCCTGGTTGAACAACTACCGGGCTTTCCCCGCCTGGAGCGGGTCCACCTGGGCGGTTTTGGTGAGCCGCTGGCCCACACCCAGGCTCTCCAGATAATCCACCGCCTGGCGGAAGCCGGCTGCCGCATCTCGCTGAGCACAAACGGTACCCTGCTCACCGGTGAAGTTTCCGAAGCACTGATCAAAAGCGGCGTTCACAAGATTTACTTCTCCATAGACGGCGTGGAAGAAGACGTTTACGGCAAAATCAGGAGCGAAGGCGAGCTGGGCACGGTGATCGGCAATATTAAAAACCTGCGCCGGTTAAAGCAGAAAATGAAAGTCTACCATCCCAAGGTGGCCCTGGAGTTCGTGCTGATGCGCAGTAACGCCGATCAGCTGGAGCGGATACCACTGCTGGCCAGGGAGCTCGGTTCACCGGAAGTGCTGGTTACAAACCTGTTGGCCTATTCGGAAGAGATGTACCGCGAAGTCCTCTACGACCAGCCCGGCGCAGACCGCCATATGGGCGCCGGCCTGCTTGCTCCCCCGGCCTGGGATGAAAGAACAGGCCGCATCCAGCTCAACCGGCAGTTGATCTGGCCGGCAGTAGAGCAGGATTTCGTCCTCTGGGGAACGATGAGACTGCCGCGGATGTACTGGGGCAGCAGTCGAAAATGCGCCTTTGTCGACAACGACGCCCTGGCAATCAGGTGGGACGGTTTGGCCAGTCCCTGCTATGCGCTGATGTACTCCTACCCCTACATCCTGGACAACCGGCCCAAGCAGGTAAGCGCCTACATCGTGGGCGATATCAAGGAGCAGAGCCTCTATGATATCTGGAACAATCCGGAGTACGTGCGTTTTCGCAGCCGGGTCAAAAATTACCGCTTTCCTTCGTGCATGGACTGCTCGAACAACCAGAGCTGTGATTTTGCGGAAGCAAACGAAGACTGCTGGGGAAACGCTCCCTCCTGCGCCGACTGCCTCTGGTCGCAGGGAATCGTCAGGTGCCCGTAAACGGAAACCTGAAAGCGATCACATCCGGAAAAGTATTCGTCACTGAAAACAAAAAAACGGTAAATTGATGCTGCAAGGCGGAAGCCTAATGTCAGAAATCGGGACTCAGAGCAGCTGTTTTAAAAACCGCTAATCTGCTCCAAAATTATTGATGCCCGGTACCCTGGTTTACAGGATACCGGGCGTTTTTATTTGTCTGAAAATATAATTAACTTACATGTCCGAGATTATTGGCCTCCGCCCACCGGGGGGAAGATGGCCACCTTGTCACCGTCCTGCAGGGGGTGGTCGCCGGGGCGGCTTTTGTGCCTGATGAACACCTGCTTGGCGTCGGTCTTTTTGATGCCCAGGTGCTCGATCAGGTCATCTACCACCGCGCCTTCGGGCAGTTCGACCGTGAAAGGTTCGTTGCCCTTCCCCTGGGGGTGATAACGGTTCAAAGTCGCGTACAGTGTTACGGTTACTTTCATTAACTTATCCCGGCCCCCATCTTTTTTATTGCTTTTCCCAGAAGGTGTCTATTTCTTCGTCCGGTATGTCGTAAACGTTGTCATGCGGGGGCAGTTTCTCGTAACGCATGAACTCGGGCGGACGGTCCGCTTCTTTGCCCAGGCCGGCTTTCAAGTTAAAATCTCTTTCGATTTCCAGGATTTCGCCTCCAATCCTGGTGACATCGTCGCCGGTGTAGTCGGTGCCGACCATGGCACCAACCGTTTCCACCATCCCGTCAAAACCGCTTTCGATATCGAGGATCGGGAAGGCGATGAAAAGGCAGTAGCCGGCTGCATCGATAAAGGCGGTGGTTTCCTGAAAAGCCCTGGACAGGCCGATCTTGTCCTTCGGGGACAGCGGTTCCGACTTGCCGCCTACTTCAAGAATTTCCGGCGCAATGGTGTACCCGGCGGTATGGTCCGCACCCATGGTCGAAGTAATGTAGGTCACCCCGATGCCCTTGACCGCGCGAGGCTCGTAGGCGGGCATGCCCTGGCGCTTGACGGTCGGGACCCGGGTCACACCGTAAGCCTGTCCGGTGAAGTGGGAGCCCTGCCCGAGAATATGACCGAGCGGGCTGCGCTTACCAATTTCCCTGAGCAGGTTGATCGCCGCTTCACCGTCGCCGAACTCGGCCAGGCCGGCTTCCATGGCCACACCGATAGTTACTCCCGCTTCGATGGTGTCGAGGCCGAGTTCGTTGCAGAGGCGAACCATCTCGGCAATATGGTCGAGGTTGTCTATACCGCAGTTGGCGCCCAGGGCCCAGATAGATTCGTACTCCATGCAGGATACATGCTCGCTGCCGTCTTCTTTGGCGTAAATATTGGAGCAGTTGATGACACAGCCCGGGTGGCAGCTGTGGCCCATCGTTCCGGCTCCGCCTCTCTTCTTGGCCGTTTCGGCCAGGCTTTCTCCGCTGATCTTTTTGGCGCCTTCAAACTCGCCGGTGCTGAAGTTGTTGGTCGGAAAACCGCCAGCTTCATTGAGAATGTTAACCAGCACGGCGGTGCCGTAGCTGTTCAGCCCGCCGCCTTTTTTCGATATATCATGCGAAAGAATAGCGTCAGCCAGCTTCTTCTGGCCGGCTTTGAATTTTTCGGGATCGGCGGGTTCTACTCCGGGAGCGCCTTCATCATCGAGGACGATTGCTTTCAAGCCCTTGCTGCCCAGGACCGCTCCGAGACCGCCGCGGCCGGAATAGCGGGCCGGTCTGCCTTCAGGATCGTTAAAAGCAATACCGGCCATGGACATTTTCGCTTCGCCGGCCGGACCATTTAAGCAGAAGGGTGTTTTCTCACCATATTTGTCCCACAGTACTTTTGCACAGTCATAAGTACCCTTATCCTTGAAGTCGTCTGCCGGGATAACTTCTCCATTGTCAACACCCAGCTTTAACAGGTAGCTCTTGTCGTCTTCGTTAACATCCTCCAAGACGATGGCGGCATAGCCCATGCGGGCTAAAGCCTGGGGAAAAGGTGAACCGGCGTTGGATTCCTTGATCCCGCCGGTCAGGGGTGATTTGCCGCCCACAGAGATGCGCCCGGAGTTGGGGGCCCGGGTACCGGTAAGTATGCCCGGGGCAAAAACAAGCTTGTTGTTGGGCCCCAGGGGATGGCTCAAGGCCGGAACTTCATCGCTGACCATCATTGAAGTTAACCAGCGGCCGCCTTTGCCCTTATACTTATCAGGCAATGGTTCAAACTTCACTTTCTTCTCCTTCATGTTGACACGGGCAATCTTATCCATACGAGCTCCTCCTTTAAAGGTTTTTCAAACGCGGAGACACGAACTCCTGCAAACGGCCGGCTTTAAAGATTCTTCGTAACTACTCAGGCCTAACCCGCTATGCCATAGGGGACGGTTCCATCGTTTTCCCTTCGGCCTTCGCTACGCTCAGGAACGCTCGAACCGTCCCCATGGCACAGCTTTTCACTCAACA
>PUNU01000235.1 GCA_003551865.1 Syntrophomonadaceae bacterium | reverse complement strand
TGCGGGCTTCCCCGGGCAGCCTCGACATTTGACACCCAGGTCTGCAGGTCTCGGCCCGGTCCTCAGGAAGGTTGAAGCGGTAATATTTTATTCCTGAGAACCGAGACCCAGGTTTAGCTCTTGACTCCCCTGTAATTCCAATCGGCTCGCTTTATGTTCGCATCCGGCTTGCAACATCTCCTGTAGATAGAGAGTTGTTCTAATTATTGCCAAATTACGCTTTTAACACGTTGACAGGTCGCTGGCCCCAATAATTCCTGTTCCCAAGTTTGATGAGCAACCAAACATTCCCTCTCCCCTGGTGGGAGAGGGTCGGGGTGAGGGGGTTCTTTATGTGAAAAAGGCCAAGGTTAGGGATAGACCACCATAAAAAAAGTTGACAGGTCACTAGTACAGCTTCCTGCGGCCCTGCCGGTAGGCGCGGAAATCGGGCAGGTGCTTGGCAGCAACGATCACTGCCAGGATCAGCCCGAACAGGAACCAGTCCCACCGGGAAAATTGGACCAGGAGGATCAGGGGTATGCTTAAGGCCGCACCGCCAAAAGCGGTGTTGGTGTCACGCAGGATAACGGTCAGGATAACGGCGCAGATTATGGCATAAACTATGCTGGTCGGAGAAAGCATCGCAAAAACACCGAGGGTGGTGGCCAGCCCTTTTCCTCCCCTGAAGCGCAAAAACAGGCTGTAATTATGTCCCAGGACGACCAGAACGCCGCAGGCAAATACTGTTAAGGAATAACCGCTTAAGGAAAGAGCCAGGTAAACAGCCAGGGCTCCCTTAAAGATATCGATCAGGATCGTTAAAAGCCCGGGTAAAAACCCGACTATCCGGTAAGTGTTGATTCCCCCGACATTCCCGGAACCGGCAGTACGGATATCAACTTTTTTTAGCAGCCGCCCAAACAGGTAGGCGGTGGGAAAAGAGCCAATCAAATAAGCTAAAACTGCAAGAAAAAAGTCTACCACAGGTTTGAGCCCCCCCTGAGCAATTTAATCTATTCTATGCAACCCTTTAGTTATTTCTCTCATACCATGCATACTCCTGCCGGCTTGCAATAAACTGCAAATAAAGAACTCAGGTAAACTTAATTGCCGGGGCACTGGAAAGTTTAACGATATCTTACTTGATCCCCCTAAAGCATCAGATCATTTGTTTACCGGGTATATTCACTCCCCTATTTCCGAGTACTTTTAAATTATGATGCAGCTCGACTTATTGACTTTTCATATCCCGTGCATTAAAATGATTAGTGAATTGAAGAAAAGCATATCTGACACAATGGTAATCGGGGCGTGGCGCAGTTTGGTAGCGCGCTTGACTGGGGGTCAAGAGGTCGCTGGTTCGAATCCAGTCGCTCCGACCATTTTTTTAAGGAGGTGGGAATGCCGGCGAAACAAGTAAATAGCTGGGATTCAAAACGAAAGGATGTGCTTGACAGTATGAAAAAACGGGTTGCGATAACCGTTGCCTTGGTACTTCTGGGACTCTTTATAGTATCGATACCCGCCCTGGCTCATGAATACAAATATACCGGCACCAGCTTCAGGTACGTCGGTGACTTTTTCCACCATAAAGAGATCGACATGTTCGGTGGAGACGAAGGAGCATTTCACGTCCAGGGTATGGGTGAAGTCCGGGGTAGTCATGATGTCCACGCTGTTGATTACAAAGACGGCGGCCGGAAAAGTAATATCAATATGAGCTTTTCGGGGACAACCGATCCGGATTATGCTGCGGGTGTTATGAGATTGAGAGAAGATATGCTGGCCCACCTGGAAGCGATGCGCGAACAGGCAATTGCCGCTCTTAATGAAGAATACAAGGCATCACCGGGGATGACCGCCGAAGAATATGCCGCCAGCCTGAGAAGCATACATAACGATTATGACAACAGGCGAAGAGAAGCAATCGACAGCTACAACGATGCTCAGAAAAATGTGCGGATCATCAGTTCCGTTTCAATAGGCGGCGATGATGCCCTGGTCAGAGTCGGCGTGAGCATGAACCCGGGCGAAACCGGTTCCATTAAAAAAGATGTCGCCCATACCAATCATCCCGACGGCGAGTATCTCAAAATTAACAACCGGTTCAGCAATACCGGGGGTACCACCAAACGAGAAATTAACGTTGACGGGTTTTTTGAAGAAAGAATGCGGGTAGACGGTTACGCCGATGTTTGGGAACGCACGACAAAGCAAAAAGGCGATGCAAAGACCGGCTGGTGGGATACCAGGCCGTAGCTGTTTACCAAAAGGTTCTTTTATCATTTGATTATATAAAATGGAGGCTGACGGGAAAAAGTGCCCGGAGTCTCCATTTTTTTTGACAACGATCCGCGATAAATATATACTATACACAGCTTAAAAATGAATAGAAAATCTGGAGGGATTTTGCATTAATGTCAGTGGAAAAAATATCGAGTGAAAAGCAGGAGATTTCGCGAAAGAGAGCGGGCGAGCTAAAAAATACCGTGTCCGATTACCGGGAAGCTTTGCAAACGATACCCACCGGCTTTAATCGTTGGACACAAATACTGGAAAACCAGAAAAGAATAAAGGATTTTTTTAAAGCTTCCGATGAGGACTGGAACAGCTGGCGCTGGCAGTTAAAAAACCGAATTACCGGGACAGAAATTTTAAAAGAGCTCCTGCCAGTTGATAAAACGGAACTTGAGGAAATAGAAAAGACCGGTTCAAAGTACCGCTGGGCGGTTTCCCCTTACTATTTGAGCCTGATCGATCCGGACGACCCGGAAGATCCGGTCAAACGGCAGTGTGTCCCTTCTATAAATGAATATCTTGACGAGGGCGGTCACGACGACCCGATGGGTGAAGAATACACCTCCCCGGTTACAGCGGTAACCCGCCGCTACGCCGACCGCCTGATCATCAAGGTTACCAACCAGTGCGCCATGTACTGCCGGCACTGCCAGAG
>PUNU01000104.1 GCA_003551865.1 Syntrophomonadaceae bacterium | reverse complement strand
CTATACAACCCTGGGACCGTTTCCTGTGTCTGGCTCCCATGCACGGTATGGTTCACATGCGCCAGGGGCAGGCCGGTGAACATTTTGCAGCATCGCCTTTCAATGTTTATCAGGGCCCACCGGAAGCGAAAAGCGTGGTCGTAGCTTCGGGGCCGTCGGTTCTCTATGCCCGTGAAGCACTGGAAATCCTGGGCATGGAAGATAAAGTGGGCTTGATCAAGCTGGGTACTACCTGGCCGCTGCCAGGCAAGTTTTTACTTGATCATCTGGCAAAAACAGATCACGTCATAATTGTGGAAGAAACCGATCCTTTTTTGGAGCAGAATGTAAGCTCTTTTTTGGCCCGGCAAGGAGACAAGGTCTACCAGTTTGACGGACAATCTTCAGGTAAGATTAGTGGTGCTATGGGACCGGGACTGGGAGAATTGAATGTAGATTTGGTTACCCGCGGTTTAGCACAAGCGCTTGAAGCTGAAAACCCTCTTAAGCAGCCTTCCACCGATCATCTGCGCGATATTCTTGGTTCCGCACTTCCGGAGAGGGACATGACCCTTTGTCCGGGATGTCCTCACCGTTCATCTTTTTGGGCGCTTAAAACAGCCCTGGAGCTGGACGGGCGGAAAGGTTTTGTCTTAGGAGATATCGGCTGCTATACGCTTGGAGCCGGCAAAGCCGGATTTTGGCTTTTACGCAGTGTAATGTGCATGGGCAGTGGAATCGGCCTGGCCAACGGCTTCGGCCAGCTGCGCCGGTTTGGGATGGAACAGCCGGTTTTGGCGGTAATGGGAGATTCCACCTTTTATCATGCATGTCTTCCCGCCCTAATTAACGGGGTTTATAACCGGGCGGACTTTACGGCTGTAATACTGGACAATTCTGTTACTGCAATGACAGGTTTTCAACCTCATCCGGGCATGGAATTTACAGCCATGGGTGAAAAGGCAACGCCGGTAGCTATAGAGGAGGTAACCCGCGGAATAGGGTTAAAAACCGTGGTTGCCGACCCCCATGAACTGGAGCAAACCGTGGAAAGATTGTTTGGCCTGATGCAGGAAAAAGGGCCCAAAGTTATGATCTTGCGCCGGGAGTGTTCTCTGCAGGTTTCGCGTAGAGAGCGCAAACTTTACCAGGTAGATGCCCAAAAATGCCTGGGTGAAGAATGCGGCTGTCACTATTTTTGCAGCCGCACATTCGGCTGCCCGGCCATTTATCTTAATGGGGAGGGTAAAGCTGTTATCAGCGATGTCCTTTGCACCGGATGTGGGGCCTGTGCCCTGTTGTGCCCGGCAGAAGCTATTTATGAGATGCAGAAAACGGAGGTGAGCAAAGATGGCCGCAGTTAAAGAGCCGTTTAACCTGATCATCTGTGGGGTCGGGGGGCAGGGCAACATCCTGGCTTCGGGTTTGGTAGGCCGGGCGGCTACCGCCGCCGGCTACCGGGTAAGCCTGGGTGAAACTTACGGCGCTTCTCAAAGGGGAGGTTCTGTGATGAGCCACCTGCGCTTTTCCCGGGAAAAAGAATACGGCCCCCTGATTCCGGGCGGTGAAGCCCACGTGATCGCCGGTTTTGAACCGCTGGAAACCCTGCGGGTGGCCGGGAATTACGCCCGTCCCGATGCGAAAATTATAGTAAACACCGAACCTCTTTATCCAATGGCCGTGGTTTTGCAAGAAACAGAGTACCCTTCTGTAAACAAGTTATTGGAAGGATTGGCTTCCCTGGCCGATCAGCTTTTTTTCATAAATGCCACCGAGCTGGCCCGCCAGGCGGGGGATCCACGGGTGCAAAATGTGGTCATGGTTTCCGCTCTTGCCGCTTCCGGACTGCTCCCCTTTGACCGGCAATATTTCCAGGAAACTGCTGAAGAATTTCTGGAAGAAATTCCGGAAAAAAACCGGGAGCTGAACCGGCGCGCTTTTTCCGCTCCGGTTAAACTGGAGCAGTGGCAAAAATCAGGAAAATAACCGGGAGGTGAATAAAGTGGAAAAAAAGACGTACCAGGTGGAAGGGTTTTTTAAAGGAGGTCCTTATTCCCACGTAGTGGAGGCCGGCGGCTGGCTTTATGTGTCCGGTACCGTGCCGATAGATGCGCAAAAAGGTGAGTTCATCACCGACGACGTGCAACGGGCTACCGCCCTGGTTCTGGAGACTATCGGCTCATTACTGGAAGCAGCCGGCTCCGGCCTGGACAAGGTAGTTAAAATCAACATTTACTTAACCGATATGAACCACTACGGAGATGTTAATGAGGTATACGAAAAGTATTTCCCTGAAAATCAGCCGGCCCGGACCTGCCTTGGAGTAAAGGAGATACCCGGCAATTTACCCGTGGAGATGGAAGCGGTGGCGATAAAGTAGTAAGCCACAGGCCTGCAGTTGGCATATTTGTACCGTAAAAGTACGAACAAAAAAACAGGCCAGGTGCCGGAAAGGAGGGAACTCATGCAGGTGGACCTGGAGATGATACGGCAGGCCCGTGAGCCTGTACGCAGGCTGCTGCACCGCACTCCCCTGTGTACTTCCACCTCGTTGAACAGTACTACCGGTTTGGAGCTTTTTTTCAAGGCGGAAAATTTGCAGAAAACCGGTTCTTTTAAGTCCCGAGGGGCGGCCAACAAGATCGCTTCTCTGCAGGGGGACAGCAAAGGCGTGATCACCGTTTCCTCGGGGAATCACGGTCAGGCTACCGCCTACGTGGCCGGAGCCGCGGGAATACCGGCGGTGATCATGGTCCCCGAGGGCACCTCCCGGGCCAAGATAGAAGCGGCCGGTTCCTACGGCGCAGAGGTAGTGGAAGGAGGAGATCTGAACAATGTGGATGAGAGTATCGGCAGGGCTCTGGGAATAGCCCAGGAACGCGACCTGTCCATAGTCCATCCCTTTGACGATCCCCTGGTGATAGCCGGCCAGGGTACAGTGGGGCTGGAATTACTGGAAGATTTACCT
>PUNU01000056.1 GCA_003551865.1 Syntrophomonadaceae bacterium | reverse complement strand
ACGGCCTGCTTGACCTGCAGGGGAGTATATTCGAACACTTCAAGGTTGTTCCCGGATGCGGCGAGAATTATTACGCCGCGCGCCTCGCCGACCTGGAAGGCGGTGCGCACATTTTTGCTGAAAAAAATCTTTTCAACAGCCAGGGCCCGCGGCGAGTACTCTGCGATTATCTCCAATACCTGCCGGTGGATGGAAGCCAGCCGCGAAGCAGTCGGCAAATCGCTGCCTGTCCTGATAGTGCCGGAGGCCGGGCAGTGGTAATCACCGCCTTTTTCCTCAACTATTCCGTAGCCGGTGATCGCCACACCGGGGTCTATTCCCAGAATACGCATCGGTTCACCTGTACTTTCCCTGGTTTGCATTGCCGGCAGGCGGCCAATAGAAACCTGTTATATTTTTGTACATATTGCCCGGGTGTTCCTAAAAGCTCACTTTTTGTTCGCTTTCGGCTTGCATAATCTACCATACTAAAGAGTTTTTATAATAATTGCCAAATCGCGCACTTTATAAGCTATAGAATCCCTAGCTTCCGACAAGCAGTTCTTCCGGTATGTCAAAATTGGCATATACGTTCTGCACATCTTCGTGATCGTCAAGCGCTTCCATCAGGTTGAGGATCCGCGAGGCTTCGTCCGGATCCGTGACCTCCACGGTCGTACTGGGGATCATGGTCACTTCCGCTGAAGCGATCGGCACCCCCCGCTCCTGCAGGTGCTGTTTGACGTCTTCGAAGACCTCCAGCTCGGTGGTTATGCTGTAGGTGCCGTCGTCTTCCGGTTTCAGATCCTCCGCTCCGGCTTCCAGCACCGCCATCATCAGGTCATCTTCATCCATGGGAAGCTCGCTGCCGTTGACGGTGATCAGGCCCTTGCGGCTGAACATCCAGGCCACACAGCCCGATTCGCCCAGGCTCCCCCCGTAGCGGGAAAAGATATGCCTGATTTCGGCCACGGTGCGGTTGCGGTTGTCCGTCATCGCTTCAAGGAGGATAGCCACTCCACCGACGGCATAACCCTCGTAACTGGCCTGCTCATAGCTCGATCCTTCCTGGCCCCCGGCACCCCTTTGAATTGCCCGCTGGATATTATCTGTGGGCATGTTGTTATCCCGCGCTTTTTGCACTGCCAGCCGGAGGCGGAAGTTGCTTTCTATATCGTCGCCGCCTTCCCGGGCGGCTACCGCTATTTCCCGGGCCAGCTTGGTAAATATTTTGCCTTTTTGTGCATCGGCCCTGGCTTTGCGATGCTTGGTGTTTGCCCATTTTGAATGGCCGGCCACCGGCATCCCTCCTTTTTTTCACTTAATATCTCCGGTTTTCTCAGCTTAAACACTATCTTCAAATATGTAGCGGTGTCTTTCCAAAAACAGTAGCAGCGGCAGACCCAGGCCGTAGCAGGCAATTAACTGGCCCAGGCCGACAAAAGCCGCCGTCATGTAAATCGGCAGTTCCAGGACTACATGCAGGACCAGGCCAATGATAACGGCATTGATAATTACCGGGGGCAGGGGGACCAGGTACTTGTTCCTGATTTTTGAAACCAGGTAGGCCGACAGCAGTGTAGCCAGGCTGCCAAATACGATATCCAAAATGCCGTGGCCGCCAAATATGTTGGCAATAAAACAGCCGGCAAAAAGGCCGGGAATCGCCGCCGGCGTAAAGAAAGGCAAGACCATCAGCATTTCCGATATCCTGACCTGGACCAACCCGTAACTGATCGGCGCAAAAATGATCGTCAGCAAGACGTAAATTGCCCCGATCATTGCCGCCCTGGTCCAATAGTTAAAGCGCCTGCGTTTTTTAATTGACATTGAACGGTATCCTTGTTTTTTATTAAGCAGGGTATCTGCGACCTGCTTTGTCTATTATAATTTGATCTTCCTAATTAGTAAATTCTTCAACCGTAAAATCTCTCAGTTTTTGCGCCGCTGCTCCTAAAACCCGGCTGTGATGATGGACCAGGTAGAGAAAACGGCGCAGGTCGAGATCATTGATTGTAAAGGCGTCGACAGAGCCGGCTTCCACCATGTCCTTGACCGAGAGTTTGGACAATATGGCCACGCCCAGGCCTTCTTTAACCGCCTGTTTGATTCCTTCCAGGCTGTTGATATAGGTAACCCCGGGCAGGTCCCCGGTATCAAAACCGCTTTCGGCGAGCTTTCTTTCCAGGTGCTGGCGGGTGGCCGAGCCTTTTTCCCGCATCAGCAGGTTGTAAGAAAAACAGGTTTCGGCGGGAACGCCACCTTCATAATCCGTCCCTTTTAGAAGACCGCGGCGCGTGCACAATACCAGCTCGTCTTCTACAAGGGGGATATATTTAAATTTCTCATCATGTTTCATCATTCCGACAAACCCCAAATCAAAGCTGTAATTCAGGATCCCTTCCAGCACCGCGCTGGTGTCAAGGATAATTACATTGTAAGCAACGGCCGCGGATTGCCTTTTAAATCCGGCCAGGAGGGTGGGCAGCAGGTAAGTGCCCGGAACAGTGCTGGCACCGATATAAACCTGGCCGGTCGCTTCTTCTCGCTGCCCGGAAAGCTTCTCGCGGCACTCGTCCTGCAGGTTGATTATGGACTGGGCGTAATCCGCAAATATCCTGCCCGCCTCGGTCAGGGTCGGCTCCCGTGACTTGGACCGGTCGAAAAGAACCACGCCCAACTCTTCTTCCAGGGCTTTAATCCTTACACTGACCGAAGGCTGGCTGATAAACATTTTCTCGCCGGCCTCGGAAAAACTTTTCAACGAAGCTACGTTTAAAAAAGCCCGGAGCTGCTCGAAGTCCATTTTTTCCTCCTCACTAATCTTTCCGTCTTCGCTTTTGGCCGGCGGCCATAAACCGGGTGGCTGTGCAAAGACGAACCTGGATACCGCCTTCCATTTAACTTCCCTGCTTATAGATTATACGTTTAACTTGGCAATTCGTCTATGCAGGGCAATTACAATTTT
>PUNU01000102.1 GCA_003551865.1 Syntrophomonadaceae bacterium | reverse complement strand
TGTTGAGTGAAAAGCTGTGCCATGGGGACGGTTCGAGCGTTCCTGAGCGTAGCGAAGGCCGAAGGGAAAACGATGGAACCGTCCCCTATGGCATAGCGGGTTAGGCCTGAGTAGTTACGAAAATATTAAATAAATTTTTTGGTGAGATAAGGAATATGTCCCCTTGTCACACTTATGCGGCGGTTGCCCGGGCTTTCAGTGCCGGCAGCCGCTTTTTTAATGTCCAATATTTTAAAGCGCTCCCTGACACATTCAAGCGTATAATGAAATACTGTAGTATCACCATAAAAAAACTGCACAAAATTTATTAAACATTTCTAAAGGATATGCAACCACAAAGTATAATACTTAATAAACTGCTAACCGCTTTCAATTGGTTGACACTTCTGATCCGGTATTGCTATAATTTTACTGGTTCCCATTGTTTGGTATAAATTAGTTACAAGCTTCAAAAATTTTTCTAAATTGGAGGTTGCCATGAGTAATAACATGATTGATTTGCTCAGCAAGGCTAAATGGTACGACTTAAATCAACCTTTGAGTATTTTTACTCCACCGTGGCCCGGAGAAATGCCCCTTCAGGTGCATTTTTTTAAACGGGTAACCGGTTCATTTCACGGCGGTGCGGGTTCAAACGGCCAGCTGATCGAATGGTCGAACAACACAGGCACTCATCTGGTTGGACCGACCGCTTTTCATTCCGGCATGCGTTCAATAGCCGATATCCCGCTCAACGATATCAGCGGCGAAGGAGTTGTTGCCGACATTTCAGACGAGGTGTCCGACTACAGCCTCTATACCCCGGAAATGATCGAAAAAAAGGTACAAGTAAAAGAAGGCGATATCCTGATCATCAATACCGGGTACCATCGCTACACTTACGACCAGCCGGATGTGGAAAACCCCGAAGCCCAGGGAGGGATTGAGAACAAGGAATTTTCCTACCTGGTTCGCCATCCGGGGCCGGCACCGGGATTTTTTGAGTGGGCTATGGAGAAAAAGCTCAAAGTCGTCGGCGTGGACTGCGCCTGCGCCGAGCATCCAATGAATACCAATATCCGCTACATGCATGACCGTGAATTTCAAAAAGCGGAAGCAAAACTGAAAGAAACCCATGGAAAGACATGGGATGAGATGTTTCCGCCGGATGAGTACTATAAACTTACCCACATCACCATGCCCAAATCCGGTCTGCTCCTGGCAGAATCAATCGGCGGCCAAATCAAGGAATTAAACAACCGGAGGGCCTGGTTTTTTATCGGTGCCGTGCCTTTCTGCGAAGTTGAATCAGCCTGGTCCAGGGTTGCCGCTCTCCAGGCCCCGGACGGCGTCAGTGAAGACGAGTTTTTCGCCAAGCTGAACGAGGCGGAAATTTACGACATGTCCGTTCCTTTCAGTGTCCAGACACCACAGTGGGCCAATTACATACCTTTAAGCATCCAGTATACCAAGCGGGTTGGCGGTCAGTACTTTGGTCTGGGGCGCAACAATGCCCACTGCAAGGCCAGCTTCCACTTAAGCACTCACATGGACGGGGAACCGCATTTCCATGCCGGCGGAAAAACGATCGGCCAAACCCCGCTTGACTTCTGGGTTGGCCCGGGAGCAATTGCCGATATTTCCGGCATGGTTAGCGACACAAGCGTTTACACGCCTGAGATGATCGAGGAGGTAGTCGATGTTCAGGAGGGCGACATCCTGATTATCAAGACAGGCTATTCCCGCTACGGTTGGAACAGCCCCGATTCGGACGAATTCAGGTACATGATCAGGCACCCCGGTCCTTCGCCCGACTTTGCCGACTGGTGTAGAAAAAAGAAAATAAAGTGGCTTGGTGTGGACTGTGTTGCTATGGAGCACCCGATGAACACGATCCAGCGTATTTTCCATCCCAAGACTTTTGAAGAAGCCAATCGGAAGTTAAAAGAAAAATTCGGCAAAGACTGGGACGAGATGTATCCGCTGGATAAGTACTACCAGGATATGCACCTTAATCTTTTCCCGCATGGCATTGTTCATGCTGAAAACCTTGGCAACGAACTTCTCCAACTTGAGGGCGGTCGTTACTTCATTGGCTGTTTTCTGCAGAAAGGTATGGAACTTGCCTCCTGCTGGGGCCGCTTCGTAGCCTGGAAAGCCTAACAAAAAAAGAAGCGGGTTAATCCCGCCTGGAGCTGTATAAATATTTGGGACAAGCCGGGCCGCTGTGAGCGGCCCGGCTCACTTTTGTTTGCCTTGCAATATTTCTATGTTTTGCTATTTTGCATTAACTAGCCGGAAAAAAAAGGACACCCGTTAGAATAAGATCAGCGTTATTAAGACAATCACAACTGATGATCGATTAAAAGATCATTTTTCCCTCGACATAAGCTTTGGTTTCGACCTTTTGCGGTGATTCAAAAATCTTTTTGGTTGGCCCCATTTCGACGATCCTGCCCTGGTGAATGAAAATTACCTGCTCGGCTATGCGGCGGGCCTGAAAAATGTTATGGGTAACCATTAAAACAGTAATTGCCTTTAAACGATTCATCTTTATAATCATATTTTCAATCAGTTCGATATTAACCGGGTCTAGATTCGCCGTCGGCTCATCCAAAAGGAGCAGCTCCGGTTCGAACACGACGGCCCGGGCTATGGCCACCCTTTGCGCTTCCCCACCGGAAAGTGTCTCGGCCCGGCGGGTGGCCAGTTCTTTCATTCCTACCTGCTCCAGGAGGGTATTAACACGTTTTTCGACTTCCGGGCGGGGATAGCCCCGTGCTTTAAGGCCGTAGGCGACATTGTTTTTGACGCTGTCTTTAAAAAGCAGGGGCTTTTGGAAAACCAGGGTCATTTTGCGCTGGACTTCAAAACGGGCAGCACCGTTATTGGGCACAGGTTGGCCGTGAAAAAGCAGGGTCCCGTGGTCGGGAGGGATGAGCAGGTTAATAATACGCAGTAAAGTACTCTTTCCGGCACCGCTGGGCCCGATGACCCCGTAAATTTGGCCTTTTTGTATTTTCAGGCGGTCGATTTTTAAAACTTCCTTGTCATATTTTTTTGTTATACTCGTTAACTCAAATATTGTTTCTCCGCTCTTAATTGTTTTGCCCTCCCTTCTGGATATTATAAAGGAAGGAGTTAATAATAAAGGCAAGTATGAGCAGAATAATGCCCAGGCCGATGGCCAGTTCAAAATTGCCTTTCCTTGTTTCAAGGACGATGGCGGTGGTCATAACCCTGGTGCGGCCGGCTATGTTGCCTCCGACGATCATTACAGCGCCGACCTCGGCAATAACCCGGCTGAAACCGGTTATTATTGCCCCTAAAATAGCATAACGCGATTCCATAACAACCGTCCGGGCAGTTAAAAATGCACCGGCCCCCAGCGAACGGGCGGTTTCTTCGACCTCGTGGCCTCTGGCCCGCACCCCTACAGTGGTCAGCCCGGTAATAATCGGTGATGCCAGGAAAACCTGGGCGATGATCATAGCCGTTGGGCTGTAAAGCAAGCCGAGCACTCCCAGGGGGCCCATCCGGGATAAGAGCAGGTAAACGAGCAGGCCGGCAACAACCGGCGGCAGGCCCATGAAGGTAAAAACGATCTTGTTGATCAAGCGGGTTTTCTTTTCCGGTTTAAGTCCAAGAAATGTGCCCAGGGGGATGCCGATCAGCGAGGCAATAATAAGTGCTGCCCCTGAAACCTGCAGGGATAGGAAAACTATCTGCATAAGTTCGGGATCCAGGGTAATGATCAGGCGGAATGCTTCCAATAATCCTTCCAACAATCTTTCCTCCAAGTTATTCTGCCTCTCCCCCGGGGGAGTAAGGCGGGATAAAGGGTGTCATCAATAATTCCAAAAGTGGTTTTATTTTAGGCAGCAGGTGAAAAATTAAAATCGCATTCTCCCGCGGGAGAATGCAATACAAAGACTGATATTGAACCTTCTTTCCGCAACGGGAGGCACAGCCGTTTCCAACTGCACCCTGTCGTCCATCCTTCTTAGCCGCAGGTGAATCGCTTTAGAAAAGATGGATTGAAGGCAGTGCCTATTCTTTTTTAGCTTATGTGCATATTATTACAAACGCTGAAAGCGGTCAAGTACTGCGGCCGCATAATTGCGTTATTCTGGAGAAGCACGGATAAAGAAAAGGAGGGGATATGTTGCCTCAAGTTTTTAAATGCAGTTTATGCCGCTTTATGACGTCTTTTTTTATCGTTTCAGGAACAAAGACTATTACCGCTGCAGCGTCTGCCGTTCGGTTATGATGGACCCGGCCGCTCATTTTACTGTATGACAGAGAGATACGACGAAAGCATCGATTTTGCACGCGGACACTATAAAAATGATCCCACCCATGTCTTCTTTTGCTACCGGCAAGCCTTCTTTTTATTATTATTTTGAAAACAAACAGGACCTTTATCTTACCTGCCTCAGCAGTACATTCGAGGATTTCAGCTCTTGTTTTACACGGCCTGCTCAACAGGGGTAATGATTATGTGCAAACGGGAGGAGAAGTGATTAAATGATTGTCACCGCTTACCACTTGTTATATTCCTGACCGAGAGTCTTTGCCGGGCCCACGCCCAAGCATATTTTTGCTACTGCCCTAAAAAAATGTTAAAATTAAATATACAGCCTAATACAACAGATAGTTGAATCGAACTTTCACAGGTATTTTGCTTATTCCTTTAAACTTTACCGGTTACACGGAGGTGAAATATGATGGATAAAAAAGAATATCAGAAAAAACTGGAAGCGCAGATTAAAGAATGGAAGGCAGAAGTTGAAAAACTAAAAGCTCAAGCCGAGAAGAAAAGCGCAGAGACCAAAAGTAATTACAAGGATAAAATTAATGAATTGGAAAAAAGAATCCAGCAGCAAAATGAAAAGCTGCAGAGATTGAAAGACACCGGAGAAGATAAGTGGGAAGAGGTCAGAAAAGAAATAGATAAAGAAGTCAATGAAATTAAGGCGCAGATAAAAGACCTCTTGCACTAAACGGTTGAAGATGTTGAAAGGTTCCTGGAGGAATACAAGGATCCGGTAAGGGGGATTCGACCTAATGTTTTAGCTCGAACCTCTCTAACTTTGACACCTTGATACTAAATGGTTTTATAACGATGGGCTAACCCCTTTAATGTTTGGGGTTGCCCTTCGTTTTTGATAGTGTATTAAAGATACTGCTTGTGAGCAGATAAAGCCGGTTTTAAAGGAATTTAACTGATCGGGATTTCTGTTGTTTTTTGCCCTTGAAAAGGTCGATGCGGAAAGTTATAATAAATTACCGGGAAGCCTTTCAAAATGGGGCTTCCCGCTCATGCGGGAGTAGTTAGCGGCCTGGTGGCGCTCCTGGACTTCAAATCCAGTGGCAGGGCAGCCCCCTGCGGTGGGTTCGATTCCCATCTACTCCCGCCAAATGTAGCAGGTACCCCGTCCCCCTGCTACATGTAGCAGGGGGACGGGGTACCTGCTACATGAAATTATAAGTTAAAGGAGCCAACATGGATTTAAAATATATTAAAGCCATGATTTATGACCCCCCGGAGACCAACACTGATTACTTCATGAAATCTTACCGCACATGTGAAAGTTACTTCAATCGAATTGTATTTATCGGGTTAAGATTAAAGGGTGTCCAATACGGCCAGGCAGTAAAAATAATTAGAACCACCTATATGCCGGTAAAAGTTTCATTAAGAAAAGGCCTGGACTTGATTGATACAAAGAAAAGTGAGGGAATTGTGCAAAAAGAGGCTGTTAGGGATTCGTTTAATTTATTCATTGGTTTTTCTGTACCCCACAGAAATTTGGTTTCTCATGGAGTATTAACGGAAATTAATGAGCGGAAAACTCTCGGGCTATTAATTGAATTAAATATAAAGATGTTAAAAGAGATTGAGTTTGAGATAGGCAGAACATTTAACCATTCTGTTTTAGACCCACCTAAAAAATGGGGTGCCGGCAAGTCCAACAAAGTGTTTACAGAAAATGAGATTAAGGGTTTAGAACTTGGCCATGATGCCAGGGAGCCAATATCTACCGGTGAAGCAGAGAAGCTTTACAGCGCAATTAACTGGCGGCATTGATGTTTTTGCTGGTTAAGGACTGTGGAATCAAAAGAGGGCATAAGATTTGGTTTTTCTCGTTCATAAAGTGGTTTGGTAATCATCCGTAACAGCTAAAGCGGGGAAGATAAAAAGAGTTTTTGCGTTATTTGTATGTTTTCTCTTTTAGAACAGATAAAAAAACTTTTACCAGATTGGGATCGAACTGGCTGCCGGCGTTGCTTTTCAATTCATTTACCGCCTCTTCGTGGTTCCTTGCCCGACGGTAGGGCCGATCGCTGGTCATGGCATCATAAGCGTCTACAATTGCTAAAATACGGCATTCTACCGGTATTTCTTCACCTGTAAGCCCCGAAGGGTATCCTTTGCCGTCCCAGCGTTCATGATGCTTCAAAATTAGATCTGCGATATTCTGCAGATCTGTTGAAGCAGAAGCGATACGGTGACCTTTTTCCGGATGTTTCCGCATTAACTTCCATTCCTCCGCTGTCAGAGAATCCTTTTTAAACAAGATTTGATCCGGAATGCCCACTTTGCCCAGATCGTGGACCTGGGACAATAATACCAGATCGGAGAGCTGTTTTTGCGACAGACCAATTTTTTCACCGACTTTTCGGCACAGCTTTTCCAGTCTGTGCGCGTGTCCTTCAGTTATAAAATCTCTTTCCCCGAGGGCTGCAAGCAAAGATTTAATTATTTGCGATTTTGCTCCCGCGCCTTTATGCAGTTTATGACGATACATCAAGTCGTCCGCTTCCTTGTAGGTCTCCAACATGGAGGTGGAGGCATCTTTTGTAGTGGCCTGACCCAAAGATATGCTCAATGGAAGGAAGCGGTTTTCCTCATTATACTTGGCTACAGCAGAGACTATTCGGTCAGCCATCGCCCTGCCCTTTCTACGGTTGGTCCGCGGCAGTATAACAACAAACTCGTCTCCGCCAACCCTGGCAAGAATATCGGTGTGACGCAAAACTTTTTTTAGTATCCTGGCGCAGGCCGCCAGCAGCCGGTCTCCGCTTTCATGTCCCAGCGTATCATTTATCAATTTTAAACCGTTGAGATCACATACAATTACTGTTACCGGGTACTCTTTGCTGTTGTTGATTCGACTTAGTTCACTATCAAAGTATGTACGGTTATAAAGGCCGGTCAGTTGATCATGAAGGCTTAGGTACTTCAATTTGTCTTCGTATTGCTTTCGTTCGGTTACATCCCGGACAACACCGCGGAAACCGATCGGTTTTCCTTCGCTGTCACGGCGTAAAGTTATCGAGGTCTCAATAAATATCTCGCGGCCGTCGCCGGTAATCATCGGAATATCGGCCGCTTTTTCAGGTGTGCCGGTTCGATAAACCCGATTATATGGTGCAAAAACAATTTCCGGATGTTTATAGAGTATTTTATAGCTGTTTCCCAGCAGCTGCTCGTATTCATACCCCAGAATTTCACATAATGAATCGTTGAAAAAAGTAAAACGGCCGGCCAGGTCAACTTCATAATATCCTTCTTCCATGGTCGCGAGAATTTGTCTGTACCTTTCTTCTGATTCTTTCAATGCTTTTTCCGCGTTTTGTCTCGAAACTGCATTGGAAATAATTTCTGCAATTATTCTAAGCAGGGCTACCTCTTCATCCGTCCAGCTTTTTGTTTCTCTGACTGAATCAAAACCGAGTACGCGATGCAGTTTATCCTCTTGTTTTACGGCAATCATTAAAAACGATTTAACCCGCTAGTTCTGAAATTCTTTTTTTTCAACCGCTGCTTCAGCGGGCATTTCTTCCAGTTCCCGGACAAAGAGTGTCCCTTCATTAAGCAGCCGACGTATCCACCACCGTCTCGCTCCGGGAGGCAGGCTTTCAACTCTATCCAACTGCGAGGAGACCCCTTTAGCACACCACTCGTGGGCATGTTCAAGGAACTCTCCATTATCGGTAAAACGGAGCAAATAACAGCGATCGGCGTTTAAAAATTCACCGCAAAGCTTGAGCACCCGGTTGATGCTGTCATTAACTTCATCGGCTGAAATATTGACCAGGGAGGAAGAAACATCAGCTACAAATTTTTCAAATGTAAGTTGTGTCTTTAGCACCTCAACCGCTTTTTTATACTCGGTAATATCAATAACCGACACAAAGCCGGCCGTTTTCCCTTTATATTTCGTGTTCGAACCGGTTAAATTGACCCACTTTTCCCGGCCTGACTTGGTGATGATTTTAAAATCATAGCCTGACGGAGCCTGTTTACCGGCCTGTCTCATTTTACCCCTGTTTCTCACCAGGTCGCGGTAGTCAGGATGAATAAGTTCCCAGAAGTGCATATTATACAGTTCACGCCGTGTATAACCGGATATTTTCTCACCGGCAGGGTTGCTGTAAACAAAGTGGTCATCCTGGTAAATCATAATTGCTATCGGTGAATTTTCAGCCAGGCTTCTGAACCGTTCTTCACTTTCTTTGAGTTCCCGCTCAGTCCGCTTTCGTTCGGTAATATCGGCAAAAAGCACAATATTTATGTCTCCGGTCGAGGCCAGGCGAAATTCTACATGCCGAAAAGTCCCGTTTTTACAGCGTACAGTATGTTCAAACGGCTTGACTTCCGATCCTTCGCCGATTACCTTTTTAACTAATTGGTTCCAAACCTGCTGCACCCTGATCCTTTCAAGTTGATCGGGATAAGCTGTTTCCCACCATTTCTCAATTGTTGGGATATCTTCAATACTGTAGCCAAATAAATCTGTAAAATTTTGGTTTATATAAACGACATTTTGCTGCCTGTCGGTTATTACCACGCCAGCCGGGGTTGACTCAACAAAGAGTCGAAAACGTTCTTCGTTCTTCTTCAGCGCTTCTTCCATTAGATGAGGTTGCCTGTCCTCCGGGGTCATTTGATAAACCTCCTCAAAATCAGCTTGCCGGTCCCGGCGATTATTGAATAATTTCTTTGAGTTAACTAAATAATCCTGCCAAATGGTACTCAGTGGCACAGTTAGGGGTTTTAGTGTGCCACGGAAGCATACCAGTACTTAGGATAAACCGTCGGAGCCGGTTTAGGACAAGTCATTTAAAAAAACGCTGTTGTGCCGGCAGGAAAATTAATGTTTATGGTCAATTGTATGAAGAGGTTTTGAAAGGATGAGCAAAAATCACTGCAGAAAAAAACGTACAGCTTGCCGGCGCTGACGATTGGTGGAAAAGAGCGGTATTTTACCAGGTTTATCCGCGAAGTTTCAAGGACAGCAACGATGACGGCATTGGGGATCTGCCCGGAATTATTGAAAAACTGGATTATCTCAATGATGGTACTGCCAATTCTCTCGGCGTGGATGCTGTATGGTTAAGCCCTTTTTTTACCAGCCCGGACCATGATTACGGCTATGATGTTGCCGATTACTGTGCTATCGATCCCCGCTTCGGCACTCTTGCAGATTTTGACCGCCTGCTTGAAGAAGCCCACAAACGCGATATTAGGGTGATGCTCGACCTGGTGGTCAACCATACCTCACATTTGCATCCCTGGTTTAAAGAATCGCGCTCCGGCAGGGACAACTCGAAAAGAGACTGGTATATCTGGAAAGATGGCCGCGGACCGGGCAATAAGCTTCCAAACAACTGGCGCAACAATTTTTTTGGACCGGCCTGGACCTGGGATGAAAAGACCGGGCAGTACTATCTCCATTCCTTTCTCAAGGAACAGCCGGATCTTAACTGGCGCAATCCTGATGTAAGAGAAGCGGTGGCCGGTGTAATTCGGTTTTGGCTGGATCGCGGTGTAGACGGATTCCGGCTAGATGTGGCCCACCTTTACTGTAAAGACGAATACTTTCGCAGCAATCCTCCATTTTATGCCCGTGAAAAGATCAGTAACGGCCCGCGGTTATCCGACCGCACCATGATGGCCAATATTATGAAACTGCTCTCCCTGCCCGAACTGCAGGTAAAAAAATATAACCAGCATCAGCCGGAAACCCATGAGGTTTTAAAGGAGTTTCGCCAAATTTTTGATGCCTACCCGGACATAACAAGCGTTGGTGAGATAATTGGTGAAGATCCGGCCGTAGTTGCCACTTATTACGGCACTAATAATGATGAGCTGCACCTGAATTTTTACCTGGAAATCATTAATTGCCGCTGGAAAGCCGCAGCCTTCAAACGATGTATCGACCGCTGGGAACGTGCTTTGCCCACGGGGGCCTGGCCGGCATATGCTTTAAGCAACCACGATGTAGTTCGAGCTGCCAGCCGTTATGACTGTAAAGGCAAGGGAAAACCCAGGGCCCGCTTGCTGGCCTTGATGCTTTTAACCTTGCGGGGCACTCCTTTTATCTACTATGGTGAGGAGACAGGGATGAGGGAGGCAAAGCTGCCCCGGGAAAAACTGCAGGATCCGGTCGGTGTCAAATGGCATCCCTTCCACCGCGGGCGGGATGGCTGCCGCACGCCGATGCAGTGGGATGACAGTCCGCAGGCCGGTTTTTCTCGCTCTGAACCATGGCTGCCGATTGGCCCGGAGGCGGCTGAACATAATGTGGCCGCTCAGGATGCCGATCCCCACTCTCAGTTGAATTTTATGAAGGAACTGATTTGGAGGCGCAAGGGTCTGCCCGCGCTGCTGAACGGCGATTACCGGAGTATAACAGAAGGAGTACCGGAAGACTGTTTCTGCTACATGCGTTGGGTGGAAGAACAGGAATTGGCGGTTTTCTTGAATTTTTCCCCGCATGAACAGGAAATCGACCTGCAAACGGCAAATAACGCTGTTAACCTGCTCATTTCAACAAACCCGGAGCGCGAACCGGGCGGTGCCGTATTTCCCCTGATCCTGGCTCCGGAAGAAGGCTGCCTGATGGAGCTGGTTTAAGCGGGGTTGGCGGGGGGAAAACAACTCTTTTTCTTTTGTCCGGCACTGAATGGTTTTATTGACAATAGCGGCATGAGTGACCCAAGAAGGGGGACTAAAAAATGGATTTTAGCAAACTAAGTCGTAAGCAGCTGAAATACCTTCTGGAGGACTTTGCCAAACGCTGGCTTGCTCATGACGGGCTTTGGTTTCAACAGGTGGAAAAAGCTCACGGCATGGAAGAGGCGATCAGGCTTGATGCTGCGGCCTGGGAGCAGTTCACTGTTCTCGAGGCCAAAAGAATTATGGCATTTCTTGGCCTGGGGTCGGGAGGGGGCCTGCCCGCCCTCAAAGAAGCTCTTAAGTATCGCCTCTACAGCCTGCTTAATACGCAGGAAGTTGTCCAGCCTGATGAAAACACCTTGGTTTTTCGGATGGTTAACTGCCGGGTTCAGGAAGCGCGCAAGAGAAAAAATATGCCGGAGTTTCCATGCCGTCCGGTCGGGCTGGTCGAGTACAGCGGCTTTGCTTCGACCATAGACAGCCGTATTCAGACAAGGTGCCTGCACTGTCCCCCTGATGAGCATCCCGAAGACAGCTACTGTGCCTGGGAATTCAGTCTGTATAAGGGAAGAACGGACAGGGCGGCCGGAGAACCACTTGCATAATTTGAATATAGTGATATAATGATTATCAGGAGGAGTCCTGAATGGATATAAAAGATGATACAAGTTTGCTCAAAGAAAAGGCGAGTTTACTTAAAGCCCTGTCCAATCCTGTTCGTCTCTGCATTGCCCGAGAACTGTTCGAGAAGGGCAGTTGTAACGTTACGGCTCTGCAGAAATGCCTGGAGCTAACCCAGTCTACAGCATCTCAGCACCTGGGACGGCTGCGGGATATGGGTATTATCACCGGGGAACGCAAGGGCACCGAAGTTTATTACAGCATTACAAATGAAACAGTTAAACAAATAATCAGGGTTCTCCTTCAGGAATAACCATTAAAGGGAGGTTGGAAAGTGTTAAAGGTTAGTGATTCGGCAAAAGAAAAAATCCTGGAAGTATTGTCCAACGAAAAGCAAGATGACGCCTTTGTACGTATTTATGTAAGCGGTGTCGGCTGAGGAGGTCCGAGATACGGTCTGACTCTGGATGAGTCAGCTCAGGATGAAAAAGATGTTGTTGAAAATGCGGACGATATCAAGTTTGTTTACGATCGCGGGATAGCCGGCCACCTTGAAGGCAAGTTAATCGATTTTCATGAAGGCCCCCGGGGCGGCTTCTCGATAACAGACAGCAGCTCTGACGGCCAATGCGGCGGATGCTGTTAAGTTATTATCTTACGAAAGGAAACGGTATCTATGGCTACAAAAAAAGAACAGGTATACAGCTGTCAGGTTTGCACCAATGTAGTTAAGGTTGTTGAGCAGGGTGTAGGTACGCTGGTGTGCTGTGACAAACCGATGGAACTGCAGCCGGAAAAGTAACCGGCTCCAACAATAACATTGAAAAATATGAGCCGGGGTTGTTGAAAAACGCCCCGGCTTTTTATGATCTACACTTCTTTTTCGTGCATTAATAGTTCGGGAAGCCGGAAGGCCGGGGAGGGCTTTTTTTGTAGGTTGCCAGGGATACGATGATTAATGTTAAAAAGCTGATCACGGCGGCGGGAATCAGGGCGATAAAGATAGCGTCGTCCACAGCCCAGGGCATATATACTTCCCCTGCCACCAGGACATCGATGTTTGCTTTCATAGTATGGGGTAGGACCAGCCGGTAAGCAATAATCCAGGAGACCAGTCCGGTGAAAAAGGAGCTGATCGCTCCCCAGGAGGTTGCATTTTTCCAAAAATAGCCAAGTATGTAGGCTGCGGCTATGGTTGCCAGCTGGATGCCACCTGAAAGGACGATCAGCTTGTAAACTGTTTCGAAGTAAAGTGCGACGACCATGGCAAAAATAGTTACGACCGGGATGGACAGGCGGACCACCTTAAGCACCTCGGTGGAGGTGGCCTGCGGCTTCAGATAGCGGTAAATGTTATGGCCGATCAGGGTGGAGATAGCCAGGGAACTGTCTCCCGAGGTGCTGATGATTGCTCCTGCCAGGGCAATAATAAACAGCACGCCGGCCCAGGGGGGGAGAAAAGAATAAGCCGCCCAGGGCAGGACATTTTCCGCTTCGGTGACGGGTATGCCTTCCAGCACCCCGGTGGTAAAGGCGGCCATTCCTATTAAAACCGGGATCATACCGATGGTCAAGTAAAGCACCCCGCTGGTCAGAAAACCGGCCACGGCGGTTTTTTCCGTTTTGGCGGCCAGGGCTCTTTGCATCAGCACCTGGCTGGGTAGATCACCCAGTGACAGGGAAGCCCAGGCGGAAATATAAAGCAGGACGCCAAGCAGTCCTGTATACCAGAGGTAGCCCTCAGGGCCGTTTTCAATTCTCATCGACCACTGCGGCAGCTCCGCCCAGTTTCCGGAATTTTGAATCAGCCCG
>PUNU01000279.1 GCA_003551865.1 Syntrophomonadaceae bacterium | reverse complement strand
GTTAAGGGCCAGCTCCAGGCAAAGCGGCAAATTGAAAAGGGCGGCGTCGGAAGAGTTGTAAGTGCGGCCCTGGCTGCCCATCTCGACACAACCGATAACGGCATAATCGCGGGCATCTTCACGGCTGAAGCCGGCCGACTCAAGGGCCCCGGTAACCGCTTCGTCTCCAAAGAGGGCCGGCCTGCCGCTGCCTGACCGGACCAGGGCGGCGCAGTCTTCCAGGAACCAGTCCGGCGAGTTATTGTGGACACGGGCATGCAGGCTCGGTTCCCGGGTCATGACCAAGCTGTAGGCCTCCATGATCAAATGCGACAGATTATTGGTCGAATCTTTTCCCGCCCTGTCCGTCCCACCCATGGTTATTCCCTGGCCCACGGCATTGCCGCCGAAGTAACGGTTAATTCGTTCAGAGTAAAGCGGTATAGTTTCACCGCACTTGAGGCACAGGCAGGCTAAAAGCTCACGCGCTTTTTCTTCTGTCAGGCATCCTGATTCTCGGTCCTTTTTGTAGAGGGGATAGAGGAACTGGTCCAGGCGGCCAAAGGAGATGCCCTGCTCGAAGTCTTCAAGGTTTAAGGCCAGGTGGATCAGCCAGGCTGACTGGAGGCCTTCCCGAAAAGTGCGGGCCGGTTCAAAAGGCACTCTCCTGCAGATCTCCGCTGCTTCAAGCAGTTCGCGGCTGTGGTCGGGGTCTTTGTCGAGGAGGGTTTTCGCTTCGCGTTCCGCCTCGTCCGCCAGGTTGGCCGCCATTTGCCGAATACCCTCGATGACAATGCAGATTCCTTCATAAAAAGCTTCTTGCTCCCGGTCCAGTCCGCCGGCGGCCAATTTTTCTTCGGCCAATTTTTTGCTGTGGCCCAGGCCCAGCTTGATTACTTTTTCATGGCCCGGCACCAGGTGAGAGATGCCCGCTGCTTCGGTGATAAAATAACGCTTGGCCCTGAAGAAATCGAGAAAATAGCCGAACCGACCGGGCTTGCACAGGGTGCGCGCTGCCACGCTGTGCCAAAAGTGACGCAAGCCGAGGGAAAGCAGTCGCCGCTTTTCCCCTTTTTCCAGGTACAGCGGCAGAACCGGGCGTTTTTCGAGACGGAAGATGTCTTCAAGGATATGAATAGATCCGCCTTCTGAGTAATAATTGGCGGCGATGCGTTTGGAGGAGATGTTGCCGATTATCAGCTCGTGGCTGTAGATTTGGGGCTGCCGGTTGCTGTAGATATAGGCCAGTGTTTCGGCCCGCCGGATGTAAGGGTGCTTGCCCCTTCCCGCGCCGGACCGAAGGTAGCGGTCAAAAAGAGTCGGCCTTTCGAGGCAGATTGAATATTTCTCGGCAAACATTTCGTTGCGGATTGCTTCAATGCGTACATGCTTTTCAACAGTCTTCTGCTTTAGGGCCATAGAATTCACTTCCGTTCCAATAATTTATAGAGGTAAAAGGCCGGGGGCACCGGAAAGGAACGGCCACACCGGCTGCAAGCATACAGGATTGTGTCCTGGGTCTGCCTCTGAGTCAATAACCCTGAGCCTGAGGGGCGGGGAAGTTTCTGTACCCTGCCGAGGTTTAACCTCCCGGCTGAGAATGAACCCCCGGAGCCCTACGGAAACACTGTGGATAAAATGTTATTGTAATAATTGCCGGGGCACACTTCCTATTAATAGACAGGGTATCAGCCGGGCCAGCGCCACCCCGGTGTTCGCACAGCAGTGCAAAAAGAATGGTTTTGTTTGCGCAGGGTACAGCGGCAGTTCCGGGGCTCATCGCTGAAGCACCACTGAAAATCGGCCGGCAGTTCCGTAGGGTCGGGCAGTTGAGCGGCAGTAATATGGTCGGTTGAGGCGGCGGTATGGACAAAAACTACGGGGTGCCCGTTTTCGCCGGTCCCGGTTCCACGGCAGTAATCGATCAACGCGGCCGCAGCTTTTGCCGTATAGCATTCTTCCAGTTCAATGCCTTCAAGGTCTCGGAACATTTTAGCCGCTTCTCCGGCTTTTTTCGATGCAAATCCGTAACCTTCACCCAGGTAATCCTCCTCAAGGTAAAGCTTTTGCCCCAGGACGGAAGCCGGTGCGGCATTAATGCCGGGTGCGTATCCGGCCAGCCGGGCCAGCGTCCCGGAAGCAAGACCGGAGATCCGCGAAGCTTTAAGGATAGCCGGCTGAACTACTCTTACAGCATGCAAGCTTGTTCCGGAACCGCCCAGGGCCAGGCCGGCCAACAGGCCGGCGGCTGTTCCACCTGTTCCGGCCGCGGCAAAGACTGCATCCGGCTCGGCCAGGGCCATGGTTTTCAGCTGGTCCTGTATTTCCACCATGCAGTTAATGTAGCCGATGGTGGTAAGGGGATTTGAGCCGCCCGGCATGAGCAGTAAGGGTTTTCTCCCGGATAATTTTCCGCGCAGGTAGAAGCGCAGGTAGCCGCCTGCGAGGCCGGGATAGTCCCTGACAAAATGCATTTCCGTGCCAAATTTTTTTTCCAACAGCAGGTTCTTTTTAACCCGCTCCGTAACCGGCTGGCAAAAGAAGAGCCCGACGACACGGAAACCCTGCCGGCTTCCCAAAGCTGCCGCAGCCAGGATATGGTGGGAGCCGAGTCCGCCGGCAGTGATAATTTCACGGCAGCCTTGAAGTTTAGCCCCGGCCAGGACCAGTTCCAATTTGCGAACTTTATTGCCGCCGTATATAGGGCTGGAGAGATCATCACGCTTGACCAGGATTTTTTTGCCGCCGAGATAGGAGGAAAGCTTATTTAGGGGCTGGAGGGGAGTGGGCCATATGCCCAGCTCTTCACGGGGAATTTTTTCCGCCAGGCCCGGGTATTTTTTAAAGAGGGCAAAATCAGACATAGCACCACTTTCCTGCCGAAATAATTGACAGACTATTGTCAAATTAATTATAATAGATACATTACACTTCGTCAATAATGTAGAGGCGGTTAAAGGGTGTGGGAGGGGGCAGT
>PUNU01000171.1 GCA_003551865.1 Syntrophomonadaceae bacterium | reverse complement strand
CTCGGCCTTTTCTTCTTCCGATAATATAATGTGCCGCAGAGCTCCCCGGCGGGCAAAGAAACGAAAAGCAAAAAATGCAAGCCCTCCGGCCAAAACCAGCGAAATTAAAAGCATAACCACCCCGGTTTGTAAAGACACAGCGGCCATGACTATCGATACCAAAGTGGAAACAAGCCCAACAATGCCGAAAACACCAAACCCGGGCACAAACGCTTCAATCAACATCATGACAATTCCAAAAGCAAAAAGGATTGAAACCCAGTACTCGGCCATGCCGGCGGCGATATTGCCGCCAAAGTATAAAGCAAAAGCAGCCAAACTGAGCACGCCGGCCGCTCCAAAGCCGGCCGTGAGCACCTCCAGAACCAATCCGCCGATCCCGATCATCAGAAGAAGAGTGCCTACCAGTGGATTGGTGATCCATCTAACCATGCCGTCGGTAGCCCTGTATTCTACGGGCGTCCATTCTGCACCGGACAGATTTGTTTCTTCAAGCAGTTGATTTTGATCCGCTACAGTGGCTTCGCTGTAACCAACCTGCAGAGCTTCGCGGGCTGTCAGGGTCAGGAGAATTCCTTCATCGACCAGGTCTTCAACAGCAATATCACGGCGGACCATGGCCGAGGCAATTTGCGGATCTCTGTCCCGGCGCTCGGCCATGGCGGCCATCTCTTTTTCCCAAACGGACAGAGTCTTTTCGTCTACTTCGCCAAATCCAAGATAGGAAGGCTCGGCGGCGCCGATGGTGCTCCCCGGTACCATGTAAATTGCATCAGCGGCCAAAGCAAGATAAGCGCCTGCCGATATGGCATTGGGATTAACAAACGCGTATACCGGCTTTTCATATTCGTCCATGCGGCGCCTGATTTCTTCAGCCGAGTGGATATAACCACCCGGAGTGTCCAGCTGTAAAACCACGGCCGCAGCATCCATTCTCTCGGCTTCCCCTAAGGCATGCTCCACGTAGCTGACTGTTCCGGGATCAATTACAGCAGAAATTTCAATTACGGCCACCGGTTTATTATCGGGAGCGCCGCCGGCCGGGAGCATAAAAATGAGCAGCCCGCCGACCAGTAATATTATCCATAAAAAAAATCTTGCCGTCCTTAACACAAGCCCGTCTCCCTAAAAGAGCCCAGCCTTTTAGGCTGGGCTCCTGTTTATTGCAGCATCTTTTCGACCATTTCCCGGACCTGATTTCCGTCAGCCCGGCCTTTAACTCGGGGCATTATCAGGCCCATTACTTTGCCCATCTCCCGTTTTGTTTCTGCTCCGCTTTCGGCAATCGCCTCACGGACCATTTTTTCCAGCTCTTCCCCTGAAAGCTGTTCGGGAAGATACTCTTTAAGAATGGCAATTTCTTTTTTTAAATCATCGAACAGATCCTGGCGGCCTGATTTTTCATAGTCGCGAAGCGATTCCTGTCTTTTTTTAACTTCCCGTGAGAGCACTGCCAATTCCTCTTCCGAATCAAGGGGGGCCTTTTTGGCTATGGCACTGTTCTGCAGTTCAGCCCGCAGCATCCGGATCACCGACAGTCGGAAACGATCTCTGGCTCTTGTAGCTTCTTTTTGCTCCTGTATAAGTTTTTCTGTCAGTGATTGATCGGCCATAAAAAGGCATCCTTTCTGCTTTACAGTTTACCTGCGCCTTTTACGGGCGGCGTCAGCCTTCTTCTTGCGTCGCACACTTGGTTTTTCATAATGCTCCCTCCTCCGGGCTTCGGATAAAACACCCGACCGGGCACATTGTTTCTTAAACCTTTTCAGTGCTTTGTCCAGGGTTTCATTTTTCCCTATTTTGATCTCTGCCATAACTTATCCCCCCTCTCCTCTTACCACTGCCGGCAGGCTGTAAACCATAAAATCAAACACCCCTGCCTTTGGCCATGGTCTGCAACAAAGGTCTTCCTCCAAGGAGATGGAGGTGAAGATGAAAAACTATCTGCCCGGCATCCGGGCCGCAGTTAATCACTACACGAAAGCCCTTCTTGTCTATCTTAAAAGCTCTGGCCACTTCATTGGCCACTGAATGCATATGCCCGACTAGCAGCTTGTCATCGTCTTCAAAATCCAGCAAAGTTGGAATATGCTTGCGCGGAACCACTAAAATATGCACTGGAGCCGCGGGATTGATATCCTTAAAAGCCACAACTTTGTCGTCTTCATAAACAATGTCGGCGTCCAATTCCCGGTTAATAATCTTGCAAAAGATACAATCATCAGACATGGTAATTCCTCCTGACCGGTATTATAACACAGCCTATTTTCTTTGAGAAGCAAACAGCATTGCAATTTGCCTATTCAATTTGCCGAATTGGCTGTATTGTTTATTTCGCTAAAAAATACCTCATTACCTTTTTCCGGGAAAACTTTTTACACAGATCGAACAATCCGCTATAATTAGTAATGAGATGTAATCAGATCGGCGCATCGGTAATATCCACCTGCCGTCTTTCCTGGCCGAAGCAATTGAGGGTGGCATTCACATACTGTTGACCGCTTCACTGGAGACCAGGGCAAGACGAATAGTCGATCTCATCATAAAACCGGCCCACTACGTGCGAAAGGAGTATCGAAATAATGAACCCTTATGACGCCGCTCACGCCCTGGCCCGGACCCTGCGTGAATCTGCAGAATTTAAAGAAATGAAAGAGGCCCAGGCCGAGCTGAAAGCCGATCAGACCGCTTACAAAATGCTGCTTGATTTTCGCAAAGCACAGTTGAATTTGCAAAAACAGAAACTGTCCGGTGTAGAAGTTTCAAAAGAACAGGAAGAAAAAGTAGACCGCTTGTCCCAAATTGTAAATATGAATACAACTGCCAGTCGTTTTCTGCACGCGGAGTACCGGGCAGCCGTTTTACTGCAGGATATCCAAAAAATAATCGGTGAAGCAGCCGAAGAAATCATTGACCGGGAGCTGACGGCGATGATGACCAACGGTGAAAGCGAGGAGGAACATGAACAGGAGTAAAACCAACAGTTACCGGGCCTTGCTGGTGGACCTTGACGGCACCCTTTTAAAACTGGACATTGAAAAATTTATTCCGGCTTATATAGAAGCCCTTTCCATGCGATTTACCGATCTTATTGAAAAAGAAGAGTTTATCAGGCACCTTTTCCTGGCCACCAATGTAATGATCCAGAACGATGAACCTGATAAAAAGAACAGGACAGTTTTTTATGAAGAATTCTGCCGTCGTATTGGAAAGCCGTATGAGCTGATTGACCCGATCGTCGAAGATTTTTACCGCCGCGATTTCCCGGGGTTAAGCTGTTGGGGCGAAGAGCACCCTTATTCCCGAAGACTGATCGAAAGCGCCCGAAATAAAGATTTGATCCTGGTCCTGGCTACAAACCCGTTATTTCCCCCCGCGGCCATTCGCGAAAGAATGTCCTGGGGAGGGCTGTCCGAGGAAGACTTCCACCTGGTTACAACCATGAATAATATGCATTTCTGTAAACCTAAACCGCAATACTTTCTCGAGGTTGCCGACAAGATCGGCTGTTCGCCCGAGCAGTGCCTTATGGCCGGCAACGACACCCTGGAGGATCTCAGCGCTTCAGAAGCAGGCATGGCTACTTTTCTGGTTAATGAGATGATCCTTCACCGCGCCGGCAACGAACCGGTTTACGATTACATAGGCAGTTTAAAGGAACTCGTTGAATTTGTTGAATCCGGTTCATTGAACCCTGAAAAGGGATCATGAGCTTTTTCAGCAATTATTACAACCACTTTTTTTTATAAGAGATTTTGCAAACCGCAAGCGAGCATACGGCAATGCTTAAGGCAAACAGCCCGAAATAATTATAAACGGTTAGCACTACAGCGCAACTTTAGCCCGCATCATTGCCCGCTATGCCATAGGGGACGGTTCCATCGTTTTCCCTTCGGCCTTCGCTGCGCTCAGGAACGCTCCCCATGGCACCGCTAATTCCCGGATATTGTGCTGTAGTATTAGTTGAAGAGCTGAGTGCCGGGTGAGCGCTGACTTGCAACATCTGCGAATCTAAAACAGAACAAATTTAATTGACAGGGCACTAACCGCCGCTTTTTTTAAGGTGCACGGCTTTGATAAGAGAATCTTCTTCTTTTTCCAGCCGGGCGTTGATTATCTTGCCCTTCCAGTGCAATCCCTTGATTTCGGTAACAATTCTTGCACGCAGGTAATGAGGGGTAAATCCTTCGGCATAGCAGTTGGGGACCACTTTCTCCACCAGCACCGGCTGAACGGAGCCAATAAATTTTTGACGGTAAGCGGAAGCCATCTCTTCACCAAGGCTGATCATTTCCTTGCTGCGCTTTTCCTTAACTTCGTTCGGCAGTTGGCCGGGCAAGTCTACTGCCTTAGTGCCGGGGCGCGGAGAAAATTTGAAAACATGGAGGCGGCTAAAACCAATATCCTCAACCAGTTTCATACTGCGGCGATGATGATGTTCGCTTTCACCGGGAAAGCCGACAATTACATCACTGCTCAAAGAAAGCCCGGGAATTTCCTTTTTCAGCCACCTGGCAAGGTAGAGGTATTCCACCGGCTCATAAGGCCTGTTCATCAATCTCAAGATCTCTCCGTCTCCACTCTGCAGGGGAACATGAAGGTGGGGGCATACAACATTTGAACCGGCTATTTGCTCAACCAATTCAGTAGTGATGTCGGAAGGTTCAATGGAACTGAGGCGCAAGCGGAGCAGCCCGGGAATATTTTCCAAATCACCAAGCAGTGAGGCCAGGGTTACCTCTTCCATGTCGACACCGTAAAACCCCAAATGAATACCTGTCAATACAAGTTCGCGGCAGCCTGACTTAACCAGAAGCCGGGCGCGCTGAATAACTTCTTCCGGGGGCATACTGCGCAGCGGACCCCTTACCTGCGGCACTATGCAGTAGCTGCAGCTTTGGTTGCAGCCTTCCTGGATTTTTAAAAAACCCCTGGTCCTCATCCGTCTGCTGACAGGGGGTAGGAGTTCAAAAGTGTCATCTTCACGGTGAGGATGAACCAGTTCCAGGGAGGCACCATTCTTAAGTGATGCCACCAGGCGGGGAAGATCCTCCCGCTTGCGGTTACCGATAATCAGATCGACCTGCTCCATCTGCCTGATTTGCTCCGGCGCTCCCTGGGCATAACAGCCGGTGACCACTACAACCGCTTGCGGGGAACGCCGCCTGGCCCGGCGGATTGCTTTGCGGGATTTATGATCGCTGGTTTTCGTAACAGTACAGGTGTTTATGATATATACGTCGGCCCAGTCTTCAAAATCAGTGATCCGGTAACCGGCACGGGTAAAAAGTTCCTGCAGAGATTCGGTTTCACAAAAATTAACTTTACAGCCGAGAGTATAGAATGCGGCTTTTTTCTTCAATTTCATTCACCTTCCCCGGAGAGGTCCCCCCAGGCGGCCTGGATCAGGGTAACGGCGGCGGCCGCCGCCGTTTCAGCGCGCATGATCCGGGGACCCAGTTGCACCGCCTCTGCACCATTTTTGAGCAAGGCTTCAATTTCCCCGCTGTTAAAACCTCCCTCGGGGCCTATAAACAATGAAACAGCCATGTTCCCGAAAGGGGGCTGTTTTAATACTTCAGTCAGAGAAAGGCTTTCTTCTCCCTCCCAGAGAACCAGGCTCTTTTGTTCTGGCAAAAGGGACAATGCCGATTGAAAATCATACGGCCGGTCCACAGGGGGCAAAAAAGCACGCCTGCACTGGCCTGCCGCAGATCGCACAATACTTTGCAAGCGCTCTATTTTTCTGGACTCCCGCCCACTGCTCCACCGGGGGATACTGCGGCCTGTGATAACCGGCACGATCCTTTTAACCCCAAGTTCCACGGCCTGCCTGACAATCAGATCCATTTTTTCACCTTTGGCCAGGGCTTGAAAAAGGGTTATTTCCAGGCAGGATTCGGCTGAAGGGAGCATATCGCCCAGGTGCACCTCCACCCGATGAGCTTCCGAAAGGGCAATTATCCCCTCCCGGGCCAGGCCGCGACCGTCGGCAATGCCTACCCGATCACCTGCTTCCAGGCGCAGGACCCGGTGGGCGTGGTGCAGATCTTCATGTGCCAACTCGGTAGTCCGCACAGTTTTCAGGTCATCTGTTTTTACAAAAAAATAATGCATCAAAATCTCCGGGCGGATCTTTCTATCCGCCGCCAAAGGCTTCTTTTACCCAGTCAAATATGCCTCTATTTTCCAGGCCAGCTTCCTCTCCGCTTTCACGGGCATATTCCATTAACAGCTCTTTCTGTTTTTGGTTCAGTCTTTTGGGCACCTTCACATTTACCTTTACCAGCAGATCTCCTTTGCCTGATCCGCGCAGGTGCGGCATGCCGTAACCTCTCAGGCGGAAAGTAGAACCATGCTGGGTTCCTTCGGGCACCTTCAATGTGGCAGTGCCCTCGAGCGTGGGCACTTCCATTTCCACCCCTAGAGCTGCCTGGCTGATGCCAACCGATACTTCGAGGAGCAGGTCGCTGTTCTGGCGTTTAAATATTTTGTGGGGGCGAATCCTGATTACCACAAAGAGATCCCCGGGAGGACCGCCGCGTAAACCCGCTTCTCCGCCGCCGCTTACGCGCAGGCGGGAGCCGTCTTCAACGCCGGGGGGAATTTTAATTTCAAACTTCCGCTCGTTGACTATTCTTCCCTGGCCGCTGCAGGTCGGGCAGGGATCCTTAACAATAGTTCCCTCACCCCGACAATTGGCACAAACCTGCATGCTGACAAAGCGGCCAAAAGGAGTACTGCGGGTATACTGCTGTTGTCCACTGCCGCGGCAGGAATGACAGGTTTCGGGCCTGCTTCCGGCTTTAGCTTTGCTACCCTCACAATCGGGGCAGGTTTCGGTACGCGGAATGGTTACAACCTTATTACCCCCACTGAAGGCTTCTTCAAGGGTGATATCCAAATCGTAACGCAGGTGATTGCCCTGTTCAGGCCCCGGTCTGCGGCGCCTGCCGCCCATACCGCCGCCGAAAAACTGCTCGAAAATCTCATCAATACCCCCAAAACCAAAACCGCCGCCAAAGCCTTCAAACCCACCGGTTCCTCTTTCAAACCCGGCTTGATGACCAAAGCGGTCATACTGCTCCCGCTTCTGGGGATCACTTAAAGTTTCATAGGCTTCTTTAATTTCTCTGAATTTCTTTTCCGCTTCGGGATCATCCTTGTTGAAATCGGGATGGTACTGTTTAGCCAACCGCCTGTATGTTTTCTTTATTTCTTCAGTAGAAGCACTGCGCTCCACGCCCAAAATTTCATAGTAATCTCTTCTATCCATATCCAGATATCACCCTTTAAAACCAGTTATTATATCACCGGGAGGCTCCATGCTAAAAGTAGTGTTTGGAAACAAGCCCCGGTGTTTCTCTTAAAGCCGGTTAAGGACCTTCTCAACCTTTAAAACCGGCTAGCTTTCTTTTTCTTCCCCTTCGTCCTGAACGTCGTAATCGGCATCGACCACATCCTCATTCTCACTGCCGGCTGTTGCTTCCTCGCCGGCCGCTCCGCCGGCCGCACCGGTCTCTTCTTCGCGGGCTTTAGCCTGCTCGTAAAGCTTGCCGGAAAGCTCATGCATGTAGCTGTTCATCTTTTCTGTAGCCTGCTTGATCCGCTCAAGATCGTCTCCCTGCGCCGCTTCGCGCAGTTCAGTAACGGCGCTTCTTACTTCTTCAGCCTTGTCCGGCTCGACCTTGTCTCCCAGATCATTCAACGCTTTTTCGGCACTGTGAGCAAGACTGTCAGCCTGGTTGCGCGCTTCAGCCAGCTCCTTGCGTTTGCGGTCTTCCTCGGCATATTTTTCCGCTTCCTGGACCATTTCATCGATTTGCTCTTTTTCCAGGCCGCTGGAAGCGGTGATGGTAATATTCTGCTCCCTGTTGGTGCCCAGATCCTTGGCGGAAACATTAACTATTCCGTTGGCATCGATATTAAAAGCAACCTCAATCTGCGGAACCCCACGAGGAGCGGGCGGAATGCCATCCAGCATGAAGCGGCCCAGGGTCTTGTTGTCGGCTGCCATGGCCCGCTCACCCTGCAGAACGTGAATTTCCACGCTGGTCTGGTTGTCGGCCGCAGTGGAAAATATCTGCTTTTTCTCGGTTGGAATAGTGGTATTCCTTTCAATTATTTTGGTAAACACACCGCCCAGGGTTTCTATACCCAGCGACAGGGGCGTAACGTCGAGCAGCAAAACATCTTTTGCCTCTCCGCCGAGAACAGCAGCCTGGTAAGCGGCACCGAGGGCTACTACTTCGTCCGGGTTGACCCCTTTATGCGGTTCCTTGCCCAACAGCTTGCGAATCGCTTCCTGTACGGAGGGGGTGCGTGTAGATCCACCTACCAGGATGATCTTGTCAATCTCTTCCGGCGAGAGCTCGGCATCGGCAAGAGCCTGCCGGGTAGGCCCCATCGTTTTCTCTACCAGGTCGGCGGTCAGTTCGTCAAATTTGGCCCTGGTAATATTTATATTGAGGTGCTTCGGCCCTTCCTGGGTAGCGGTAATGAAAGGCAAATTTATGTCGGTTGCCGTCACGGAAGAAAGCTCCACCTTAGCCTTTTCCGCCGCTTCGGTCAACCTCTGCAGAGCCATGTTGTCTTTGCGAAGGTCAATACCCTGATCCTTTTTAAATTCATCTGTCACATACTCGACAATACGCCAGTCAAAATCATCTCCACCGAGGCGATTGTTACCGCTGGTTGCTTTGACTTCAACCACATCATCACCAAGTTCGAGCACTGAAACGTCAAATGTACCGCCGCCCAGGTCAAAAACCAAAATCTTCTGGTCGCCCTTCTTGTCAAGCCCATAAGCCAGCGCCGCCGCCGTCGGCTCATTGATAATGCGCAAAACTTCCAGGCCGGCGATAGTCCCGGCATCCTTGGTCGCCTGGCGCTGGCTGTCGGAAAAGTAAGCAGGCACGGTTATTACGGCCTGAGTAATTTTTTCTCCCAGGTAGCTTTCCGCATCGTTTTTCAGCTTCTGCAGGATCATGGCCGAAATCTCCTGCGGAGTATACTCCTTATCGTCAATTTTAACAGTGTGGCCAGTTCCCATCTCACGTTTGATCGATGTAACTGTCCGCTCACGGTTGGTAATTGCCTGGCGCTTGGCCACCTGGCCCACCAACCGTTCACCGTCCTTGGTAAAAGCCACTACAGAAGGAGTAACCCTGCTTCCTTCCGCATTGGTAATAATCTCCGGCTCACTGCCTATTAATGCCGCTACTGCTGAATTAGTTGTCCCGAGGTCGATTCCGATTACTTTTCCCATTCGTATTTCCTCCTAAAAAGATTAAGATTGGATTTATAGTATTATTCCTCACATACTTTCACCATGGCGGGGCGAAGAATTCGTTCCCGGTGCCGATAACCTTTTTGCAGTTCTTCAACCACAGTGCCCGGCTCGGCTTCCTCACTTTCCACCTGCATCACGGCGTGATGACAGTGCGGATCAAAACGGGCTCCTTCCGCCTCGATTATGCTGACCCCTTCCTGCTCCAGGACCTGGAGCAGTTGTTTTTGAATCATTTCCAGGCCTTCCACGTAAGAATGCGGAACATCTTCGGCCTCGCGGGCCGCTTCGATTCCGCGTTCCAGGTTATCCAGGATGGGAAGCAGCCGGTACAGGAAATCATGCAGAGCATAATCTCTCGCCGCTGCCTGTTCATTTCTGGCAATTCGGCGCAAATTGTCCATATCAGCCTGCTTGCGCTTGAGCTGTTCAAGAAGCTCCTCTTTTTCCTGCCGCCAACTCTCGGCTTCCGTTTCTTCCCCGGAGAACTCGCCGGACGCCTCCCCCTGCTCATCAAAGGCTTCGCCTTCTAAAACCTCCTCCACTTCTTCCGCCGGTTTTTCCGCTTTTTCCGCGGGAGCCGGATCTTTATGCTCTTCTGTATACTGCTCTTTCTGCTCGTCAATTGCTTCATTTTGTTTTTTCTTTTTTGCGGCCATAAAATTCTCACCCATTTCCAAAAGTGTTACAGCTATGATCAAGAGCTAAGGCTTTCGTTTAACTGATCCACCAGGCGGCGCATGATGCTGATTACGCGGCCGTAATCCATCCTGGTGGGGCCAAGCACCCCGACTGTACCCAGGGTTTTGTCATGGATCTTGTAGGTGCCGGTGATCAGGGTACACTCCCGGATATCTTCGTGCTTGTTTTCTTCCCCTATTTTTACCACAATATCATCTTCACTTGAAGTGTCTTCCAGGATTCTAAACAGCAGCGCTTCCTGCTCGAATAAATTGAGTATCCGCCTAACTTTGTCCACGTTTCTAAATTCGGGCTGGTTAAGAATGTTGGTTGTTCCGCCCAAAAAGACCCGCATTTGATCTTCTTCCTTCAAGCTTTCTTCCAGCAGAATGAATGCCTGTTCCAGGATTTCCAAACGCCTGAAAAGATCGCGCTTCAGCTCGTTGATAAGCGAAGTGGTGACCTGATCGATGGTTAAGCCGTAGAGTTTTTGGTTGAGATAAGAGACGATCTGCTGAAGTTCTGCCTGGCTTAACTGCTGCTGCAAGTCTATAACTTTGTTCTTGATAAACCCGGTATCGGTAATCAGCACTACCAGGCCGCGCTTTTCATCCAGCGGAAGAATACGCATCTGGTGAAATGCACTTTTTTTGAACTGGGGACCCATGATCAAAGAAGTTTGATTTGTGGCCGAAGACAAAACCTTGGCCGAGTTTATGATAATTTGTTCGATTTCACGCATTTTTTTAGCGCTTAACGAGCTGCGTATCTCCAGCTCGTCGTCTTCACTAAGCTCATCCAGGTCCATCAGGTTGTCGACATAGTAGCGGTAACCGAGCTGCGAAGGAATACGGCCCGCAGAGGTGTGGGGCTGAGCCAGGTATCCCATGTCTTCAAGATCGGCCATCTCGTTGCGTATAGTGGCCGAACTCAATCCCATAGGGTAAGAGCGGGCCACCGTTCTCGAACCAACAGGCTCGGCAGTTTTGGTATAATTAACTACTACAGCTCTTAAAATTTGCTCTTTTCTTTTACTTAGTGATGCAGTCATAATTCATTCCCCCCGATTTTCCTTTAGCACTCACGCATGCAGGAGTGCTAAAGCTAATAAGAAAATACCATTCTCCCCGGGGGGTTGTCAAGGTTGCCGGTAAAATGAAACAATCCTTTCCCTGCTGTTAAATAGATTCCCGCTCTTTTCGGTAATTCCTGATCGCGTCGTGCAGAGCGTCAGCGGCGAGATTTGAGCAGTGCAGTTTCAGGGGGGGAAGCCCACCCAAAGCTTCGGCAACCTCCTGGTTGGTTATTTCCATAGCCTCATCCAGGGTTTTGCCCTTAACCATCTCGGTTAGCATACTGCTGCTGGCTATGGCCGCTCCACAGCCGTAAGTCATAAATTTGATGTCTTCTATCCGCCCGTTTTCAATTTTCAGGTAGATGTTCATAGTATCGCCGCATTTAAAACTACCGCTTTCGCCGATCCCGTCTGCATCGGGAATTTCCCCAACATTACGGGGATTGCTGAAATGATCAATTACTTTTTCATTATACAATTTGTTCTGCTCCTCTCTGATGCCGCCAGTTATCTTGTATGATATGTTGGAGAAATACTGCGCAATCTTTCAATAATTGAGGGCATTTTCTCCAGCACGTAATCGACATCGGCTTCAGTATTACCCCTGCCAAGGCTGAAACGAATAGAGCCGTGAGCGAGGGAATGCTCCAGTCCAATAGCCGAAAGCACATGAGAGGGTTCCAGAGAACCCGAAGAACAGGCTGAACCGCTGGAGGCAGCAATGCCTTCCAAATCAAGGCTTAACAGCACCGATTCACCTTCTATGTATTTAAAGCTGACATTGACATTGCCGGGAAGCCGCTCTTCAGGATGACCGTTTAAAATCACTTCCTCAATTTCAAGCAGCCCTTCCGTCAGGCGGTCCCTTAACGCTTCCAGGGTTTTCTTTTTTTCCGGTATTTCAGCATTGGCCATTTCGATTGCTTTTCCCAATCCAACAATGCCGGGCACATTTTCCGTGCCTGGACGCAGTTTGCGCTCCTGGCCGCCTCCGTGATAAACAGGGGCAACTTTCGTCCCCTTGCGCACATAAAGAGCGCCTATTCCTTTTGGCCCGTTTAACTTATGTGCGGAAAGAGACAGAAAATCAACATTCAAAGCATTAACATCCAATGGAAGCTGCCCCACTACCTGCACAGCATCGGTGTGAAACAGGATGCCTCTTTCGCGGGCCAGAGTCCCGATTTCCCGAATCGGCTGCAGGGTCCCGATTTCATTGTTGGCCGCCATAACTGAAATAATAAAGGTGTTTTCCATTATGGCCTGCCTAACCGTATCGGGATCAACCCGGCCGTAACGGTCTACCGGCAGGTAGGTTACACTGTGCCCTTCTTTCTCAAGATCACGGCAAACATCAAAAACAGCATGGTGCTCGATGCTCGAAGTGATTATATGACCCGCGGCAGACCTCTTTTTCGCCGCTCCGTGCAGGGCAATATTATTGGACTCGGTGCCCCCGGAAGTAAAGTAAATCTCTTCGGGATCCGCTCCCAGGGCCGCAGCCGTTTTTTCACGGGCCTCATCAACCGACTTCCTGACTCTCCTGCCCGGTGCATGCAGGCTGGAGGGGTTGCCGTATTCTTCAGATAAAAAAGGCAGCATGGCCTTTACAACTTCTTCCCTCACCGGGGTAGTTGCGCCGTGGTCCATATAGACTACCCGGTTGTTCATTATATATACCTCCCTTTTAACCCGGCGCTTTGGCCGGCTTTTGATCAATCAGTTCATTTAGAGTAACTTCATCCAGAACATCGTTGATCCGATCCCTGAGCCTTTCCCAAACCTGCCTGGTCTGGCAGGTATCCCTGCGGTGACAGCAGGGATCGGCACTATCATCGGAAAGGCAGTTTACCGGGGTAATCGGCCCCTCCACTGCTCGCACAATGTCACCGACTTTAATTTTAGAAGGCGCCCGGGTAAGCACATATCCTCCGCGGGAGCCGCGGACACTGGAAATAAGCCCGGAACGCCTCAGATCGGGAAATATCTGCTCTAAAAATTTCAAAGAAATCCCCTCCTTGACGGAGATTTCCCGCAGGGGTAGTGGCCCGGTTTGATAGAAAATAGCGAGAACGGCCATAGCTCTTACGCCGTATTCTACTTTCGCCGAAAGCCTCATTAGTAAAAGCCACAGCTCCTTTTTTAATCCCGACCAAATAACTCGGATATCATCCAAAAAAAAGAATAACACCTGGGCGGCCGGGTGTCAACAACCATGACCAAATTTTAATAAAAAAAGTAACTACTCAGGCCTAACCCGCTGTGCCATAGGGGACGGTTCCATCGTTTTCCCTTCGGCCTTCGCTGCGCTCAGGAACGCTCGAACCGTCCCCATGGCACAGCTTTTCATTCAACAAGG
>PUNU01000176.1 GCA_003551865.1 Syntrophomonadaceae bacterium | reverse complement strand
CATGCTGGAAAAAAGCCTCCAGGAAAACCCTGAATTTAAAGAATACGCCCGGGTAACCAGCAAATTTATCCCCTGGTTTCCCAAGAAAAAATAACCATATCGGAGGAGTTTACCAATGCTTAAGTTTATCCAGTTATACCTGGTTGTCCTGGCCGCCTTTTTTGTTATTGACATGATCTGGCTCGGCGGGGTGGCCAAAAACTTTTACCGCACTCAACTGGGTCCTTTAATGCTGCAAAAAGTAAAATGGTCCGCGGCAATAATATTTTACCTGCTCTATATCGCCGGGCTTATCTTTTTTGTTATCAACCCGGCGCTGGCCCAGGATAGCGTGTTGTACGCTTTCCTCACCGGGGCTTTCTTTGGCCTGATCTGCTATGCGACCTATGATTTGAGCAACCTGGCCACACTCAAGGACTGGCCTATAAAAGTAACGCTTGTTGATCTCGTCTGGGGCTCTTCTCTCTCCGGGGTGCTTTCGGTAATCGGCTTTTTATACGGAAGGACCATATTTTAATACAGTGCCAGGCTTTTTTACTGATATGCGAATGAATCCTGTAAACCAGGGATAAATTCAAGAATAAACCGGGCGGCAATTTTAAATGCGGCTTTTTTACAGATCATGGCATCGATAGTACGTTTCCACTCATATAAGAACCCAACCCCAGGATTGACACCAGCGTTATATTTTGTTAATATTTTTAATAGTAAAATCTAGGTACTCTGTTAATGAGCGGTATTTGTTTTTCAACAACATGAGGAAAGGATGACCGCAGATGATAAGAGCAATAATTGTTATTGTAACGGTGCTATTTTTAATCGGAAGTTTCGCTTATGCCGAGTACGGAACGGAAAAAGGCCTGCTCGGGGTAATGGCTGAACCTGAAGGCGAAAATACCGACGGAGACCAAAATGATCATGAGGGAGAACGCTCTGATGTAGCCGAAGCGGTTCTCGGTGTTCTGGGCGAATGGGAAACCGATGAACCCAAGTCTCCCGAAGATGATGGAAGAGGTTTTGGTGAAACAGTAGCTGATCTGGCCCGGGAAGGAAACCTGGGAGAAGAGGTAGCCGCAGCCGCCCGTGGGGCAACTAATGAAGAGAAAAATAACGATGCCAACGATAACGATAATAATAATGTAAATGGCGATGAGCCGGAAAGATCAAAAGTGGCTGACGCAGTACTGGAGACCCTGGGTGGTGATGCCAGCCCGGGAGACGGTAATGATTTTGGGCAGAATGTCGCGGAACAGGCCCAGGATGGCGGTCTTGGGCAAGATGTTTCTCAAGCCGCAAGGGGCATAAATGACAGCACCTCCAGTAACCCTGGTAACAAAAGCAATCCCGCAAGCTCGCAGGGGAGGGGCAGTCCACCCAGGTAAAACAGACTGTGACTGCCCGCAGGCTTTATAAAGAGAATCAGGGAAATAAATATCGGGGTGTCAGGACAAACAAAAGGGTGGCCGCTGAGGCCACCCTTGATATATTAATTTACTTTAAGACCGGCCAAGAAAATAATTTACCGCCGGAAACTAATTATAGCCATCCTAAGTCCATACTGCTTCAGCTTTAAAAGTTTCCCCGTACCGTGCAATCTATGCCCACCAGCCTTGTGGCCAATGATCTGAATGCTTGAGGCCGGATAAAAATTTGGTCGAATAAGAAAGGGTTTCGGTGGGACATGCATCCACGCAGTGGCCGCAGCCAACACAGCGCAGCTCGGTTACGTCCGCCCTGTTTTTTGCTGTAACCATAATATCGATTGTCATCGGACAGGCTCGGTTGCATTTGCCGCATGAGATACACTCGGTATTGTCGGTAATAATCTTTTGCCCGACCGCTTTGCCAATCAAACCCACAACTGTGCCCAGGGGGCAGTAGTAACAGTATCCGCGGCCGATAAGCACCACCCAAAAGAACATGGCAGCTAAAAGCTCTAAACCAAGATACTTGAAGGTTTCAACCTCAGCAAGCAGATAAATATCACCGGCCGTAGGCATTCCCGCCAAATGAAGTATCCAGTTAACGGTAAAGAAAAGGGCAACGGTAAGAAACACCCACCTTAATCCGCTGGAGAGCCGCAGGAATGCCATGCCGGGCTTTTTGGGTTTGCCCACCAGGGGAAAGGCAGGGGCAAAAACTTCCGAGGCAAAACCGTTGAACAAACAGAGTGTAGAACACTGCCACCTCCTGCCACGAATTATTGTCCCTGCCAGGACAACAAAACTGATGAGCGCGTAAAAAAACAGGCTGGCGGTTATTCCCCACGAGCCTAGAACGGAAAAACGACTGAGATAAAAAGGTGATTCCCCATCCAGAAGCTGCAGCGGAGTAGTATTCCAGGGCAGAGGCATGGAAAACAGGTATAACTCGCTGTTGTTCAGCAGGCTCGGGCCGATGATGTGGACAATCAGGGCAAACACCATAAAGCCTGCAATATTCCTTTTTCTCATGGCGGTTTCTTTAAACCCACCAACCACCCGCAGGGTCAGAAAACCGCAGAGAATTATAAATATCGTTTTTACCCAGTTTTCATAAAAATGCCAGAACCAGTTAATTAATTCTGCCACTGCTGGAGCCGCTCTTTCGGCGTAACCAAAATTCAAGCCGGCTATAACCAGGGCCATGATAATATAGCCGGCCAGAATAATTTTTAGCAGCTTGGTCTCAAAGGTTTTGGCGACTTTCATGGAGCGGCTTTTTTCAGCCCGGGAAGGAACAGAATTACCTTGGCAACAACCAGGATAATAATGCTGATTATCGCCACGGTAATCACAGCCGGATACTGGCCGCCAAACTCGGCCGGCGAAATGTGCTTGATCAATATCCCGGCGTAAGCCCAGATTATCACCAGGCCGTAAGCCGGATCTCTGTCCCTGCGCATCCTGGCGATACCGATAATGATCCCGACAAATAACACGATCACCATCCAGGCCTGCTCGGCTATACCAAACCTTCCCCACCCT
>PUNU01000225.1 GCA_003551865.1 Syntrophomonadaceae bacterium | reverse complement strand
GTTCTAGCCCGCTGCCCCTCCTCCTTTCCGGGGGAGGGGCTTTGTATGATTAACTTTTCAGGAGGTGATTTTTCTTGATGGAAGAGCTGGTCGTCTTGATCGGCAATTTTGGCTTCCCGGTAGCGGTGAGCATGTACCTGCTGGTCCGCCTGGAGGGCAAGCTGGAGACGCTGACCGAGAGCATCCACTCTCTTTCGGAAGTGCTGATCAGGAAGTAAACATTCTTGACAAATGCGGGATATCTTTTCCGCACGGGCAGGTTAGCGGTGTTTTTTAAGCGCACCGGTTAACCGACCCGCTTAAAAATATCAATTAAAAGAAACAAATCTTGAAAGGAGGTGTTTGCCGGTGAGCAAACCGGTAGTTGTGCTTGACCCCGGACACGGCGGTTATGACCCCGGGGCCGTAGCCTTCGGCCTGCAGGAAAAAGAGCTTAACCTGAAGCTGGCCCTGGAGACGGCTAAAAGGCTGAGCGGGGTAAAAGTGCTTTTAACCCGCGACCGCGATGTCTTTGTATCGCTGGCCAACCGGGTCGCTTTCAGCAGCAGGGCCGGGGCGGATCTTTTTTTGTCCCTGCATGCCAATGCCGGAGGCGGCCGCGGTTTCGAATCGTTTGTCTGCAGCAACCTTAATGCGGGACACGCTGCGGTAAAGAAGCAGGAAAGCATCCATAAAGAAGTAATGGCCGCATTAAGCCCCTGGAACATCATCGACCGGGGGATGAAGCGGGCCGCTTTTTATGTTCTGCGAAACAACCCGCGCCCGGCGGTGCTGATCGAATCCTTGTTTATCGACAACGAGCGCGAGGCGGGTATCTGGCGGGAGCCGGGTTTTCCGGCCACTCTGGCCAAAGGGGTGGTAAAAGGCGTATACCGGGCTTTGGGCCTGCCGGCTGAAAGCGAGCCGGTTGAAGAGGAGCCTGCGGAAGTGCGGACCCTTTATACCGTGCAGGTCGGGGCTTTCGCCTATATCACCAATGCCCGGCGGAGGCTGGAAGAGGCCAAAAGGGCCGGCTTTGCAGACGCATTTATTTACCGGAAAGAAGTATAGCAGCACAGGGGGACGGTTATTCTGTGTTGTTTAAGGGTAAAGGCCGGTTTGCCTGTTAATGCCCGCCCGATTAGCATGCCTGCCTGGGTGAAGACTATACCCGGCACTCAGCTGTCTATGAGTGCCGGGTATGTCCCCACCGGGTGCTTGACTGTTTACAGCTTATTTTGAATAACTGCTGTATTTCTCCTGCACTACTTCTAAAGCGGTTTTGCTGCAGGCATCCAGGATTTCCAGGAGCGCTTCGGTTAGGTTCAAGTCCGCGTCTTTTACGGAAGGAGAGCTGCTATAGAAGCGTCCGCCTTTAAGCGAGCAGTAATGCTCCAGGACCTGACGGCCAACCTTGAGCCTTTTTTCGGTATTTTCCTTGGAAAACAGGCTGGGCACAGACGTACCGCCTTCCAGGTGCACCAGACACCCGGAAGCAGGACCGTTCTCAGGCGGTGCGGTAAGACTCTCAACGGCGCAGGCATCAACATAACCGAGGGCACCGTCATTTTCGGCATGCGGAAAACGCATTTTAAGCAGAACCAGGACTTTTTTAAGCGACAGCGGAAGCGGTGCGCTCTGATGGCAGCAAAAAAGGCTGCCGTAATAGTTACGCAGGGCAGCCTGATCTACACTATAATACGTGGTTATTTTCTTGAGAACCGTTTTAAGCCTTAAAGAAACTTCGATAATTTTGCCCTCCCTGGTGTAAACGCGGGTAAAGTTGCCCCCGTCCTTACCGTAACACGGTTCAACAGCGAGGATTGATTCTATGTTGCCGGTATTTTCGATGATGGCCTCCTCCTGTGCATTTGTTCTGTAATTCAGTCAAGCAATATGAATATAACTGAATCGGGCCAATTTGTAAAGCTATTTTTTCGAATATTTGAGCTAGATCTTAAAAAAATATTCCCGCTGCCGGTTGTTTCAACTGTGGCCTTATTACTATTTCCCTTAATTTAATAACTTATCCGCCCGGGCGGCCTTGGGGGAATCGCAAAAAGCAGGCAAAAAAGCCTCCATCTTTGTATGGAGGCCTGCGGCCAGTGAGGCTGCTAGCAGAACCGGGTAAAATAATCAGCACAAGAGCTCATGTCAAAGCTGTTTTTCCAGCAGCAGAAGGCTTTCTGCTCTATAGTTTCCGAATAACCGCTTTAAGGTGGGAGTAAGTATGTCATACTGCCTTTGGTACATGCTTATGCTGAAGCAAGCAAAGCCTCCTTCAGCCCAGCCGGGGAAAAGAGCTGCCAAAGCGGGAAGCTCTTTGGTGGGCAAATCAAGATAGCCGATTACAAGGTGGTGCTCCTCCTCATCTTTTACAGTCACGATCATGCCCTCGATTGCTTCCCCGCTTTTTAAAAGATAAACCTCTTTTCTTGCTACCGCCCGGGCTAGGTATTCACCGGTCAGCGAGCGGTAGCGGAAACCGGGGCAGAAGAGCAACTTGTCCGGGGTTTCCGGCCCGGTGTTTGCAGACAGGTAGCCCATGAGAGCGGGTAGCTCTTCTTCAGAGCATAATTTTATGGGCGAATTTTCTTCCGGCAGCTCCTGTTCCAAGGTGTTCCGGTAAATAATCATTCTCTCCCCGCCTTTGACTGAAAAGCCCAGACCGCGGGCCAGGCGCAGGGCTCGGCGGTTGTCTTTCGCCGTCAGCAGGCGGACTGTTTTTACCCCTTTCGCTTTAGCCAGGGCGATCAAATAGCGGTTAAGCTCCAGGGCCACTCCCTGCTTCTGGTAGGCGGGGTGAACGCGCATGCCGTGCAGCCAGCCCTCAAGGAGTGAAGGAAAAGAGAGGGCGCAGCAGCCTGCAAGGATATTACCATGCCAGGCCAGGTAGAGCCCGCCCGGCTGTTCCTTGATCCACCGGTCAACGACCAGTTCCAGGTAATCGTGGGGAAAGTTGCGGCTCAATTCAATTACGGCTTCCCGGGCGGCAGGCGTTGCCCGGGTTATATGGTAATTTGCCGGGGAGTATTCCGTTTTCTTTTT
>PUNU01000236.1 GCA_003551865.1 Syntrophomonadaceae bacterium | reverse complement strand
CCTGCTTTCCGGGGTCATGCTCAAAACAGGAGCTTATGGTCTATTCAGGGTAATTTTCAACATTTTTTCCGTCGACATTATGCGAGATCATAACTGGGATATAATCATGGGTGTGCTGGCGGTTATTACCATTCTTTTGGGCTCCGCTGTTGCTTTAACCCAGGACGATATCAAGCGCCGCCTGGCCTATTCCAGTATTGGTCAGATGGGCTACGTGCTTTTAGGGTTAAGCATTTTAAACGAAAATGCCATAACCGGGGCCATGTTCCACGTTTTTAGCCACGCGATCATGAAAAGCTGCCTCTTTTTAGCTGCCGGGGCGATTATATGGAAAACGGGAACCCGGCTGATTTCCGAGATGGGCGGTATTGGAAGAAAACTGCCCTACACTTTGGCTTGTTTTTCTGTTGCCGCCCTGGCCATGATCGGGATACCGCCGTTAAACGGTTTCCTGAGCAAGTGGACCCTGGGCTTGGGCGCTCTTGACGGTGGTCTGACCATCTATGCCCTGGTTCTAATGATCAGCAGTTTGCTAAATGCCCTGTATTACTTGCCGATTATCGTTCCGGGCTTTTTCGAGATGGTCGAAGAAAGCAAACCGGGATTGAAGTTTAACATTCAGGATGTCCCGCCCCGCATGCTGGCACCACTGTTTATACTTGCTTTATGCACTTTAATATTCGGGTTGATGCCGTTTAATGTAGCTTTTGACTTGTCGGGCCTCACCTCGCAGTTTCTCCTTCAGGGAGGGTTTTTCTAGCTACCCATTTTATTTATAGGTGGTTTTACATTTGGAAGCGGTGACTTTTACAACCTACCTTCCGTTGTACCTGGTTTTAGTGCCTATGGCAGTTGGCATAGGGCTGTATTTCCTGCCCGAACAAAAAATGATTTTGCGCAAAGCTTTAGCCCTGTTTGCTTCTTTGTTCTCCCTGGCGGGAGTGATTTGGCTGTTACCGATGATCTTGGTCGGAGAAGTCTGCTGTGCCCTGATCGAGTTCTTGCAGTTTCAATTAATGTTCAATGTCGATATCATCGGGTGGATTTTCGCCATATTAATAACCACAGTATGGTTTCTGGCCACCTTGTTTTCTTTAGCTTACATGGATTTTGAACATAATCGCCGTCGCTATTACAGCTTTTTGATTTTTACTCTCGGAGCAATCCTGGGAGTGGTTTTTGCGGGCGACTTTTTTTCACTGTTCATATTTTTTGAAATAATGACTTTTAGCTCTTTTGTCCTGGTTATTCACAAGCAGGATCGCGAAGCCATGCAGGCCGGTTCTCTGTATCTCTACATGGCTATATTTGGCGGTCTGGCCCTGCTGTTTGCCATATTAATGGTTTATGGCAGTGCCGGCACCCTGGACATGGTCCCGATGCTGGAAGCATTGGAACAGCAGCGGACGCCGATCTTGATCCTGTTTATGATCGGTTTTGGCATCAAGGCCGGTCTTGTGCCCCTGCATATATGGCTTCCACTGGCACACCCGGTAGCTCCATCACCGGCCAGCGCCCTGCTTTCAGGGATCATGATTAAGGCGGGCGCTTACGGCATTGTCAGGGTGCTCACCGTCCTTTACCGGCCGGCTGAAGAGGGCACTGTGTTTGATTGGGCCTTCCTTTTTAACGTCGGCTATATCCTGATGTGGGTCGGTATTTTAACCATGCTGGCAGGGGCTCTTATGGCCCTGCTGCACAGTAATACCAAGCGTATCCTGGCTTACAGCAGTATCAGCCAGATGGGCTTTATAGCAGCCGGGCTTGGTGTGGCCGTTTTTATGGGTCTGGAAGGGGCGATGGGTTTTACCGGTTCGCTTTATCATATTGTCAACCATGCGATTTTTAAAGCGGGGCTTTTTGCTATGATCGGCACGGTTTATATTTATACCCACGAACTGGAACTATCCCGCCTGGGCGGCATGGCCCGCAAGATGCCCCTGGTAATGATTACTTTTGCGATCGCCGCGCTGGGCATAGCCGGCATCCCGGGATTTAATGGATTTGCCAGCAAAACATTGATTCACGATGCGATGCTGGAAGCCTATAAGCATCATGACATTTATGGTATATTTGTAGCCGAGCGCCTTTTTGTCATTACCAGTGCCCTGACGATCTGTTATTTTATTAAGCTTTTTCGGGGGGTTTTTCTCGGCCCGGTTCCCAAAAAACTTGATCGCAGTTACCCCCTGCACCCGTCAATCAGTGCTACACTGTGCACTTTTGCAGCCCTGGTGCTCGTGATCGGCTTTTTCCCGAACCTGGTATTGGAAAAGGTTTTACTGCCGGCCGCGGATCTGCTTGAATTTACCGGCCCCGAAATGGCCCATTTACACCATTTTAACTTTTTTGCGTGGCACCCCCTCCAGGCAATGCTGGTTGTTGTCCTGCTGGCCTTGTTTATCTACCTGCCGGCGGCATCGAGGGGTTGGTTTGAATGGACTCCTCCACCATGGCTGAGCATCCAGGCCCTGGTTTTCCGGCCTTTGCCGCGGCTGGTCCTGGCATTTTTCTTTAGGGATATAAATATTGACGATATTGCCATGGGGCAGTTTTATGAGCATGGTGACAGTGATGCCCTAAATTCAAAGTTCTATCCTTATGAGCTGGAGATTGTCCACGATCAATCCCTTGACGAAGCGGGGCATTCGGCTTACTATATGACAGGCAAGGGTATGGAAAGAGATCGGCGGCTCAGGGAGCAGTTCAAGGGCGTTTTTTGGTGGGACCAGGACCAGTGGAACATTAAGAACCTTAACTTTGACAACCTGCTTTTGGCGTTTGTGCTCGGAGTCATACTATTCATCGTCTTTTCTTACGGCTTTTAATGGAGTGATTTAAGATCGATATTTTTGTGGCAGTAGGTATAGCCTTTCCTATACTGTTAGTACCGATTGTCCTTGTGGGGCCAAAATTCCTGCGGTATGTGCTGATGGCAACGGCAATCGGTGCCCTGCTTTTCCTTGCCTATTATGATTGGAGCGGGGTTGCCCTGGGCAGAACAGTAATCGGTGATGCTGTTTTGGCGCCAATCTCTTTTAGTGAGCATCCCTACAGCCGCATTGCCGTATTCGGCTTTACCCTGGTCGGGGCCCTGGGCTTACTCTACGGCCTTCAGCTTTCCAGGGCCAGTGAACAGGCCGCCGCCCTGGTGGCGCTGGCCAGTGCCGTAGGCATCGTCTTCTCAAATAATTTTATTGTTCTTTTTGTCTTCTGGGAAATGCTTACCCTGTCCACTGCCGGTTTAATCGTGCTAAGAAGGACTTCCGAAGCAATCATGGCCGGGATATATTTTTTGTCATTCCACCTTGCGGGCGGTCTGGTTGTTTTATTTGGCATGCTCCAGCATTACCAGGCGGCCGGTTCTTTTGTTCTTACCGAACCGCAGGCCGGCCTACCCCTGTTTATGATTGGCTTTGGTTTTAAAGCGGCATTTTTGCCCCTGCATGTCTGGGTGGCCCGCGGTTACCCTTCGGCCAATTTCCCTTCCAGTGTCCTTCTGGCCGGGCTGACGACCAAGATCGGCGTTTATGCTTTGGCCCGTATCCTGCCCCCTCATGAAGTTATTATGTTCATGGGCGCCTCGATGGCCGTAGTTGGTGTCACCTGCGCCCTCCTACAGCACAACATGCGCCGCCTGCTTTCCTACCATATCATCAGCCAGGTTGGCTACATGGTGGCCGGCGTGGGGTTGGCCACACAAATGGCCGTAGACGGGGCATTGATGCACGTTGTTAACCACATGCTGTATAAAGCGCTCCTGTTTATGAGCGTGGGTGCCGTGCTCTATGCCACAAAAACCGAAGATTTACACGACCTGGTCCACGAAGACTCTGAAGAGGAAGAAGCTCAAAAGAAAAGTATATGGAAAGCGATGCCGCTGGTAACAATCGGAGCGATTGTCGGGGCCCTGGCCATTTCCGGGGTGCCCCTTTTTAACGGTTATGTCAGCAAATATTTGCTAAAAATAGCTTTTTACGGAATGGGACCCGCCGAAACGATGCTGATGATAGCCAGCATCGGCACGGCGGCTTCGTTCTGCAAGCTGATCGCTTTTGGCTTTATCCAGGGCCGGGCAAAGATTATCGATAAAGTGCCGCTGAGCAGCCAGCTGGCCATATTTGTAACGGCATTTTTCTGTGTGTTTTTTGGGGTTTACCCGCAGGTTGTTGACAATCTGCTTCCTTATGCTTCCGCTGTTGACCACGTTTATTACGGCGATGCAATATGGTCGGCCATGAGGCTGGTAATAGCCGGCTCACTGCTTTTCTTAAACCTGTCCGCCCTGCTGAGAAGGGGTATTCACCTCCCGCCGGCATTTAGCATTGAGTATCTCATCTTTAAACCGCTCGGCAATGCGCTGTTTAGCCGCTTCTGCCAGTATGGGACTGTGATTGATTCTTCAGTAGACAATTTTTATATGAAAACCGGCAGGAGCCTTTATCAGTTCTGCCAGTATCTAACCACCCTTGATAAAAGTGTTGACCAGGCATTTGAAAGTTCTTCCAAGTTTGGGCGCAGCCTGGCAGACCGGACCCGCTACCTGGACCAGGCTATTGACCGCGGCTATACCAGGACCGGAGATGCCGCCCGCAATTTAGCGGACCGTTCCAAAAGATTTGATGAAACTCTTGATGAGGGGTACGAGAGAACCGGCGAAGCGATGCGCCGTATGGCCGAGAGATCAGGGGGAGAAGGGGAAGAGGATAAGCCCAAAAAGCGCCGTATCTTCTTTGACCCGGTGGAGTGGACCACGAAAAACTTGAACTTTGACCAGTTGATTCTAGCGTTGTTGCTCGGGGCAATTCTGGTTGTTATCTTTTACTTCGGGCGGTAAAATAGAGTCGGCTGGGAAAGGTATTGCGGCCGGACAGGGACAGGTTGACTCTATTCATCCCTGTTTTTTTATATCAGGGCTTTCTGCGGGTTAAAGGAGTGAAGAAAAGTTTCACCGGAAAAAGCTAACAACTATGAGAAAAAAGAAAATAGGACCCTAAAACAGCGGTTATTCAGGCCGGTATTTATTGCTCCCCTGTTAATTTTGCTGATTCTGGGCGCTTATATATATTCCCAAACCCTCGATGCGGCGAGCACTTTTACTTACCACCATGTGACCATGGATACCATGGTGGAACTGAGATTCCAAAGTGATTCCAGGCGAGCCGCCGAAGAAATCAGGGATCAGGTGTTTGCTGAAATTGAGCGCTTGGAAAAGCTTTTTAGCCGCACCATTGAAGAAAGTGATGTAGTTGCCGTTAATCGGCAGGCCGGTCGCAGTGAAGTTGCTGTTAGCCCGGAAGTTTTTTACGTGGTTGAACAGTCTCTTTATTATGCCGGGCTCAGTGAGGGGGCTTTTGACCCGACTGTGGCGCCGCTGGTCGATCTTTGGGGTTTTATGGACGATGCGGAACAGCGGGTGCCGGAGCAGGATGAAATCAGCCGGGCTTTGAATCTCGTGGATTACAGGCTGGTGGAAATACTTCCCGCTAAAAACGAGATATTTTTACCTGTTGAAAATATGGCCCTTGAGCTCGGCGGCATAGCCAAAGGTTATATCGTGGACAGGACCCTGGAAGTCCTTGACGAAGCAGGTGTTGAGCATGCTTTTGTTAATGCCGGCGGGGATATCGGTTTGATCGGAACAAGGCCCGACGGTGAACCCTGGCGCATCGGGGTACGCAACCCCCGCCTGGAGCAAGAATTAATCGCTATAATCCCCGGGGAGGATATGGCGGTGGTTACCTCGGGAGATTACGAACGTACTTTTGAGAAAGACGGGGTTAAATATCACCACATCCTTGATCCGGAAAGCGGTAAACCGGCTCGTTATCTGGCCGGCGTAACCATTACCGCCCCCACAGCACTTAAAGCGGACGTTTTATCTACGGCAGTTTTTGTGCTTGGCCCTGAGAAGGGGATGGAGCTGATCGAAAGCCTTGGGGAGGTGGAGGGAATCCTCATTACTCCTGAGCTTGATATCTATGTTTCTTCCGGCCTGGAAGACGTTGCCGAAATAAAACCTTGAACCAGGTTCATAAATTGTGAATGATAATTACCGGGCCGTTGTATTCCCTGCCGCCGGTGCCACATGGCGGATAATAAGTCAGAAAATATAATTAATTAATATGTCCCGAAATTATGAGGTTAATATGCGAAGCCGGATCACTTACTTTACTTACCTTGCCATGCTTATTACTTTTGCCGTGGTAATCCATACGGTGGAAGCGGCCCTGCCTCTGCCGATGCCCGTACCCGGGGTGAGGTTGGGTCTGGCCAATATTATTACTATTTTAACCCTGGTATTATTCGGCTTGCGCAGCGGGCTTATTGTTGTTGTTCTGCGCACTGTTTTGGGCAGCCTCTTTGTGGGCGGCCTTTTTGGTTTTGGTTTCTGGTTGAGCATTACTGCCGGAATAACCAGCTGCCTGGCCATGGGGCTGGTGCTGGTTCTGCAAAAAAAAGGCCTGGTCAGCCTGCTGTCGGTAAGTGTGATCGGGGCGGCAGTGCACAATTTGACTCAGCTGGGCCTGGCCGGCCTGATCATAGCCAGCCCTGACCTGCTCAGGGGTTATTATCCCCTGCTCCTGCTTTTATCGGTGCCCACGGGGCTGTTTACCGGGCTGGCCGCATTTTACCTTGAAGGAGTGACGTCAAGGATGATCGGGCAGGCGAATGCGGGTGGTAGGCGATGAAGTTGATTCTGGCTTCAGCTTCTCCACGTCGGGCTGCACTTCTGCGGCAGGTCGCTGTTCCTTTTGAGGCAGTAGAGCCCCTCGTGGACGAAGAGGTAAACGAAAAGCTCGAACCCCGGGATGTGGTGATGCATTTGGCCTTGAGAAAAGGGCATGCCGTTTCCCGCAGCTTTAAAGAGGGGGTGATCCTTGCCGCCGACACTGTTGTTCTCCACCGGGGCGAAATCTTGGGTAAGCCGGCAGGTTACGCAGACGCCCGCTGTATGCTCCGCAGGCTGAGTGGAGACAGTCACGATGTGCTTACTGCGCTGGTCCTGCTCGATGCCGCATCGGGACGAATTGAGAGCGGTATTTCTGAGACCAAAGTTTGGATGAAACAGCTCACCGACGAGCAAATTGACGCTTACACGGCCGGCGGGGAACCGCTGGACAAGGCCGGAGCATACGGCATCCAGGGAAAAGGAGCCCTTTTAATTGAAAAAATTGACGGCTGTTATTTTAATGTAGTCGGCCTGCCCCTGGGCCTGCTTTATGATTTAATGCGGCGTATGGGGCTGCCCACATGGCTGAACAGGAAGGATGGCGATTATGGAAAATGACTGCATCATGATCAAAGACTTGCCGCTGGAAGAACGCCCCCGGGAGAAGTTAAAAGCTCTCGGGACCGGGGCCCTTTCAAATGCCGAACTGCTGGCTATTCTTATCCGCAGTGGCAATAAACATGAATCGGCTGTCCAGCTGGCAACCCGCATCCTGACCCAGAGCGGGGGGCTGCGAAATTTGCCCGACCTTTCCCTGGAAGACCTGCAGCTGAACAAGGGGATCGGGCCGGACAAGGCGGTGATGATCAAGGCCGCCCTGGAGCTGGGCTGTCGGCTGGCGACTACACCGCGCGGGGAAACAGGCAGTATTACCAGCCCCCGGCAGGCAGCCGAACTGTTTATGGAAGAGCTTCGCTACAAGAAAAAAGAACATTTTAAAGTGCTTTTGCTCAATACAAAGAATCATGTAATATCCAGGGAAGAGATTTCTATCGGCAGTCTGAGCGCCTCAATTGTGCATCCCCGCGAGATTTTCAATATACCTTTAAGGAAAAGCGCCGCTTCCGTAATATTATTTCACAACCATCCCAGCGGTGATCCCTCCCCCAGCCGGGAAGATCTCGAGGTTACCAGGCGTCTCGTCGATGCCGGCAATATCCTGGGTATTGCCGTGCGCGATCATATAATTATCGGAGACGGCTGTTTCTTCAGCTTTCGGGAAAAGGGGCTGCTCTAAAACCATGACTTATGACTCCGGTCAAACTGTATTCGCAGGTATGAAATTAAGGAGAGGGGCAGTTCGCACTGGATTGCTTTTAAGTGCTAAAAATATTACCAGGCTATTATCAGGGCAGGAACTATATGGTATTATGATTAAAACGACCCGGATGCGTGGTGGAGATTGAAATGCCGGCAGTGGACGGCAAACTTGAAGCGATTCTGGCCCGGGTGCGGAAACCGGCCCGCTATCTTGGCAATGAATGGAATGTTTGGCACAAGGATCACACCCGGGCGAAAGTTAAAATGGCCCTGGCATTTCCCGATCTTTATGAAGTGGCCATGTCCAACCAGGGTTTGAAAATCTTATATGACAGCGTTAACCGGCAGGAGGAAATATTTATGGACAGGGTATTTGCCCCTGCGGTGGATATGGAAGAAATGATGCGTGAGCATGATCTTCCTCTTTTTGCCCTGGAAAGCCGCCTGCCTGTTGCTGATTTTGATGCCGTGGGTTTTTCTCTTCAGTATGAACTCAGTTACAGCAATGTTTTAAATATGCTTAATTTGGCCGGTATACCGATTTACAGCAGCGAGCGCCGGGAAAATGATCCCCTGGTGATAGGAGGTGGGCCCTGTACTTACAACCCGGAGCCTCTGGCTCCTTTTTTTGACCTTTTTCTTCTGGGTGAGGCCGAAGAAGCTCTGCCTGAATTGTTGAATAAGCTGGCCGACCTGAAGGCCCGGGGAATCGCCGGAAATGAACTGCTTTTCGAGCTTTCTTCCCTGGAGGGCGTTTATGTTCCGGTATTTTACCGCCCTGTTTACCGTGACGGTATATTGATCGGCATGGAAAGGACCGATCCACGCGCGCCGGCGGTGGTTAAAAAAAGGGCAGTTAAAGATCTGGACAGTGTTCCGTATCCAGACGCTCCCATTGTTCCTTATATCCAATCGATCCATGACCGGGCCGTGGTAGAGCTTTTTCGCGGCTGCAGGCGGGGCTGCCGGTTTTGCCAGGCCGGTTTTGTGTTCCGTCCCGTTCGGCGGCGCAGCCGGGAAAAGATCGTTGAGACCGCGCAAAGAATTATAAGATCAACCGGCTATGAGGAGCTTTCGCTGTCTTCGCTCAGCAGTACCGATTATCCGCAGATTGATCGGCTGATCAATGAAATAAACGAAGCCCTGGAAGGAGAAATGACCCGCTGCACTCTGCCTTCACTGCGTCTTGATTCTTATTCAATTAAGCTGGCCGATCAACTGCACCAGGGCCGGCGGAGCAGTCTCACTTTTGCCCCGGAAGCGGCAAGCGAGCGACTCCGGCGGTTTATAAATAAAGATTTATCCGAAGATGAAATATTTTCCGCGCTCGGTGATGCTATAGAAGCGGGATGGCAGGGGTTTAAACTGTATTTTATGATTGGGCTGCCCACTGAAAAAAGAGAGGATATAGAGGCGATTGTCACCATGTGCCGCGACATTCGCCGGTATTTCGAGGATCGGGCAAAACGAAAACCAAAAATTTCTGTCAGCGTTGCCACTTTTGTACCCAAGGCTCACACTCCTTTTCAGTGGGAACCGCAGCTGCCCATGTCCGAAGTGTTCAAACGCCAGCAGATCCTGCGTGACGGTTTTAAAAGCATGCCCGGGGTTGATTTAAGCTGGCATGATGCCGAAGCCAGTTTGCTGGAGGCGGTTTTTGCCCGCGGCGATCGCAGCCTGGCGTCCGCCCTGGAAAAGGCCTGGCGGCTGGGCTGCCGGTTCGACGGTTGGTCGGAGCATTTTAATTTTCGGCTCTGGGAGCAGGCTTTTTTTGAACTTAATCTCGACGCAGAAAACTATGCCTGCCGGCGTTACAGCTATGATGAAGTACTGCCCTGGGATCACCTTCACTGCGGGGTTGGCAAAGAGTTTTTTATCCGCGAGCACCGCCGTGCCATGGCGGAAGATTTTACGCAAGGAGAATCCAATGACCCGGATTCGTTTTAGCTTTTCCCGTAAAAGCCAGTTGAAGCACATTTCTCATCTCGATATGGTCCGCCTGTTTCACCGGGCCCTGCGTAGAAGCGGCCTGCCCCTGGCCTACAGTAAGGGTTATAACCCCCATCCCCGTTTTAACCTGGCCGCTCCCCTGCCACTGGAGACCACGGCGGAAGAAGAATTTGGCGAAATCTTTTTTGAAGAAGAGGTTTCACAGGAAAGATTTTTAAAGGGGCTTGGCCCTCAACTGCCGGACGGTCTTGAGCTTACCGGGGCGTTCAGGGTCGATTTAAAGGCCCCGGCTCTTCCCGCACTGGTCAAGGCAGCCCTTTACTGGGCCCAACCCGTGACCGGGACTCAGGCAGAAGTTGAGCCTGAAGCGATTCGTGAAGCCCTGCGTAAGATTATTTCCCAAAAAGAAATTATTGCTACCCGTCCGGGAAAAAAGCAAAAAAAGCGCCGTATTAACGTCCGTCCATTCATTATTGATCTGGAGCTGAACATTGCCGCAGGCCGGACTCCGGCAGTTAAAATGCTGCTTAAGGTGGGCAGTGAGGGCGGAGTTTCACCCGGCTTTGTAATTCACCGGTTGGAAGAAGAAATGGAAAAAGGCCTGCCTGAGGGCACTTACTGGTGTTTGCACCGAGAAAGGCTTTATCTGGAGGAGGATGAAGTTCTGCGGCCTTTGTCTGAAGGGATGTGATGCAATTATGGATAAAAAGATTATAGTTAACTGTGACAATCGAGCAACCAGGGTTGCCCTGCTGGAAAAAGGCAAGCTGGTCGAACTCGATATTGAAAGACCCCTGCAGCACCGGGTAGTGGGCAATCTTTACAAGGGCACGGTGGCCAATGTGCTCCCGGGCATGCAGGCCGCTTTTGTTGATATAGGACTGGAGAAAAATGCTTTCTTGTACGTAGACGATGTTTTTACCGATCTGGATGATGAAAGCCCGCCTCCGGCCCGCGGTTCCATCGAAAAACTGCTGCGGGTTGGTGAAGAGATCATGGTCCAGGTGATCAAAGAGCCCTACGGCAGTAAGGGCGCGCGGGTCACCGGGCAGATTACAATTCCCGGCCGTTACCTGGTGCTGGTTCCCGGAGCAGATTATATCGGGGTTTCGAGGCGCATTGAAAGTCAGACGGAAAGAGAAAGACTGCGGAGGGAAGTGGAAAACTTAAAACCCGAAAACCTCGGGTTAATCGTGCGCACGGTTGCGGAAGGCGTCGATATAGAAGTCATGGAACAGGATCTGCAGTTTTTGGTGCAGCTCTGGAACCGCATTTTGACCCGTTTTCAACAAAAAACGTCCCCGGCGATTCTTTATCAGGATTTGTCGTTGACCTGCCGCATCGCCCGTGATCTATTTGTCGAGGAATTCAGCAGTTTTCTGGTTGATGACGAGCATGAATACGACAAGGTCCGTGAAATCGTTGATTACATCTCTCCTCATTTAAAAAATAAGGTTAAATATTACGGGGAAGAGGAGCCGATTTTTGAGCGTTACGGGGTGGAAAAAGAAATTGAGCGGGCCCTGGCCCGCCAGGTCTGGCTGAAAAGCGGCGGTTACCTGGTTTTTGATGAAACTGAAGCTTTAACAGTTGTCGATGTTAATACGGGACGCTACATCGGGCGGCGCAACCTGGCTGATACCATTCTTAAAACCAACCTGGAAGCCGCGGAAGAGATTGCCCGCCAGGTGCGCCTGCGGGACATCGGGGGTATAATAATTGTTGACTTCATCGATATGAGCATCGAAGATCACCGCCGTAAAGTTTTGGACAGGTTGAATGCGGCAATCAAGCATGATCGGACCAAAACCTATGTGCTCGGCCTTACCAACCTGGGCCTGGTTGAACTGACCAGGAAAAAAGTGAGGCAGGATCTTTCTGAATACCTGCAGCAGTCCTGTCCCTACTGCGGCGGATCGGGCAAGGTACTTACCCCCCTTGTAGTCAGCACCCGCATCGAGAGCGAACTAAAGCGGCAGCTGCAGGCTGATAAGAGCCGGGCGGTCCTGGTAGAAATGCACCATGAAGTTGCGGCGATTATCATCGGCAGCGGTGGCGGCAACCTGAAAAAGCTGGAAGAGGAGCTGGGCCGGCATATTTACATCAGGGGCACGGAAAATATTCATATCGAAGAGTACCGCATCGTAGCCAGGGGGAGTAAAAAAGAGATACAAAACCTGGCCCTGCCGGTTAAAACAGGAGAGCTCCTCGATCTGACCATTGAGGAACCCCACGCTTCCAATCCCCAGCATGGAATTGCCCGCCTGCAGGGTTTTGTGATTAATGTTGAAGGGGCGGGTGAAATGGCCGGCCAGACAGTTAAGGTGGAGATCAAAGAGGTCAACCGCACCTTCGCCAGGGGAATTTTGAAATAAAAGGGGCTGCGCTCAGGAACGTTCGAACCGTCCCCATTGCACCGCTAATTCCCGAATATTGCGCTGTAGTGCTAGAAAAAGGCGGGGATGATTCCCCGCCAAGAGGTGGATATACAGTTTGCAAACTAATATGAAGAAGTTTTCTCACCCTCTTTTCGAGGGTGTGTTTTTTTCATCTTCATCAACCTGAGGACTGTAGAAACGACATCTTAAGAGATTACCTTTCCTTCGACGTATAAACGGGTTTTTTCATACTCGGGTTCGGTAAATATTTTTTCTGCGGACCCCATTTCCACGATTTCGCCTTTGTCGATAAAAATTACTTTATCGGCAATGCGGCGGGCCTGGAAAACGTTGTGAGTGACAATAACAACAGTTATCGATTTTTCCCGGTTCAGGGTGGCGATCATTTCTTCAATTAACTCAATATTATGTGGATCCAGGTTGGCTGTCGGCTCATCGAGAAGAAGCAGTTCCGGGTCGTAGGCCACAGAGCGGGCGATCGCCACCCTTTGGGCCTCCCCGCCTGAAAGTGTATCGGCCCGGCGTTTGGCCAGGTCCCTGAGACCCACCTGGTCGAGGAGCCTGCCGACACGTTCATTTACCTCCTCCCGGCTGTAGCCCCTGGCTTTTAAGCCGTAAGCAACATTGTTCCAGACACTGTCGCTAAAGAGAAGGGTTTTTTGAAAAACCAGGCCCATTTTGCGCTGCAGGCTGATCAGTTCACGGCTGTTATTTGAAACCGGTTGTCCGTGGAAATAATAGGTCCCTTTGCTTGGAGGAGTCAGCAGGTTGATGATCCGTAAAAGGGTGCTTTTACCGGCCCCGCTTGGCCCGATAATACCGTAAATGAGGGCTTTTTTTAGTTCAAGCCTGTCAACCCTTAAGACTTCCCGGTCGTATTCTTTATTGATCTTCTCCAGCTTCACGATAACATTGTTTTGGTGGCTGTGCCGGTTAATTGCTTCTCCCCCCTTTTTGAACATTATAAAGCACGGAATTAATAATAAAAGATAATAACAACAGTATAACTCCAAGGCCGATGGCCAGCTCAAAGTTTCCTTTACGGGTTTCTAAAACAATGGCGGTAGTCATCACCCTGGTGCGTCCGGCAATGTTGCCGCCTACCAGCATCACTGCGCCTACCTCTGCTATAACCCGGCCGAACCCGGTAATAACTGCGCCCAGGATCGCATAGCGTGCTTCCCGTACTACCGTCCAGGCGGCCAGGAAAGATCCTGCTCCCAGGGAGCGGGCAGTTTCCTCGACTTCCGACCCCTTGGCCCTGATGCCGACCATGGTCAGGCCGGTGATGATCGGGGTGGCCAAAAAAACCTGGGCGATAATCATGG
>PUNU01000288.1 GCA_003551865.1 Syntrophomonadaceae bacterium | reverse complement strand
TGCTCCGGAAGCATCATTTGACTGCAGGAAAACTGGCTGTTTAGTTTCTTGCTCAAGAATCGTGCCCCCCGATTTTCCCGGCCCGCTGGAAAAGCTGGGCTCCCGGGCTTAGTGAAGAAGCTCGGAAAATACTGGTTTTTCCGAAACGCTCCCGCACCAGCTCGGCGGTCCTGGTCAGGGCCTCTTCCCGCTCGTAACGCCCGAAAAAATTTAACCGGAGCTGACGGTAGGCAGTGAGCCCGGTTAAACTTATGCCGACAGCCCGCAGGGGCCTCCTGTCCCAGTGCCTGCGGAAGAGCTGGAGAACGGCCGGGTAGGCTTCGGAAACCGCTGCCGTCGGTTCCGGCAGTTTTTTCTGCCGGGAAAAACCGGTCGGGTGATCGAAGTCGGCCCCCCTGCAGTAAAGATGCACCGTGGTACCTATTTTCCCCTCCCGGCGGGTTCTTGAACATACTTCCTCGGTCATCTCCCGGAGCACCAGCTCGATTTCGTCCTGCTTGCGGTAGTCCCGGGGCAGAGTTGCCGTATGGCCGATCCCTTTTTGTTCCCGGGCTGCAGCCGGTTCAACGGTAGAGCAGTCAATGCCGTGGGCATTAAGCCAGAGAACCTCGCCGTTTACGCCCCAGCGGCGGCGCAGTGCTTCCCGGGACAGACCGGCCAGGTGACCGATGGTGCGCACACCCATGCGGTGAAAATTGCGTTCCATGCGGTGGCCGACACCAAAAAGCGAGCCAATCGGCAGGGGCCAGGCATAAGCGGGATAGCTGCTGCCGTCCAGGGCAAAAAAGGCATCCGGGCTTTTTTTGGCAAAACAATCGCAGGCCATTTTTGCCTGGAGGGGATTTTCTCCCATGCCGATGCGGCAGCGGATCCCTGTTTCTTCACAGATTCGCCTGATCAGGGCTGCCGCCGCTTCCCGGGGGGAGCCGAGGATTTTTTCCAGGCCGGTAAGGTCGAGAAACTGCTCGTCGATCGAGTAAGGAAAAACACGATCGGTGAACTGTTCAAAAATGCGGGTGATCTGCATCGAACAGTCTATGTAGCTCTGCATCCGCGGGTGGGTGAATATCACCCAGGGGCACATGCGCTTTGCCTCCCAGGCCGGCTGGCCGGTTTTGACGCCAAAAGCCTTGGCTTCACGGCTGGCGGCAAGGATAATACCGTGGCGCAGGGCGGGATCACCGCAAACGGCTACCGGCCTGCCGCGCAGTTCAGGATTGCGGGCTGTTTCAACACTGGCATAAAAAGATTCCATATCGGCCAGGAAAATAACTTTTGCGCCCATGGCCGGCGCTCACCTCCCCCGGATAGCGAACATGTGTTTGCATAGGCAATTATACACCGTTGCCGGCAGAAAAAAAAGAGGAAAATTTTCAGGAAGGATTTGTTAAGGCGTTGTAGAAGAATCTTGACGAACAAAGGAGGAACAGGCACAATGAAAAAACCGCTGTCAGGAATAAAGGTAGTTGATTTAAGCAGGTTCATTGCCGGGCCTTACTGCACTATGAAACTGGGCGACATGGGAGCGGAAGTCATAAAGATCGAAACTCCCGGCCGGGGTGACGATTCGCGGGCCCTGGGTCCGCCTTTTATCGACGGTGAGTCGGCCTACTATCTTTCCTTCAACCGCAATAAAAAAAGCCTTACTCTGAACCTGCGCGAAGAAGAGGGCAGAAAAATTCTGCGGGATTTGATTGCCGAAGCAGATGTGCTGGTCGAGAACTTCCGGATGGGTGTTACGAAAAAGATGGGCCTGACCTATGAAGACGTAAAAAATATCAACGAAAACATCATCTACTGCTCGATCACCGGTTACGGTCACAACAGCCCTTACAAACAAAAGCCCAGTTTTGACGTCATGATCCAGGCTGAAGCCGGTTTGATGAGTATAACCGGCTTTCCCGAAGGCCCGCCGCAGCGGGTGGGAGTGGCCATTGCCGACATCCTGGGCGGTTTTCATGCCGTCGAGGGTATTCTGCTGGCCTTGCTGGTCCACAGAGAAACAGGGCAGGGCCAGTTTGTTGATGTCGCACTTATGGATTCGATTATTGCCATTCTTACCTACCAGGCAGGCCATTTTTTGGCCACCGGTGAAGCGCCGCAAAGAGTGGGAAACCGGCATCCCATGATTACTCCGTATGAAAGCTTTGAAACCAGCGATGGTTACGTAATTTTTGCAGTCGGCAACCAGAGGCTGTGGGAGGATTTTATCAAGGTTCTGGGACGGGAAGACTTAAACGATGATCCCCGTTTTTCCGATATGAAAGCGCGGAATCAACATCCGGCTGAACTTAAAGGGATCCTGCAGGAAATTACCAGGAAGAAAACGACCGAAGAGTGGGTCGAAATCATGGAGGAAAAGGGCGTGCCATGCGGAAGAATCCGCTCTCTAGACCAGGTATTATCCGACCCCCATGTCGATGTGCGTGAGATGGTTCTCGAAAAAAATCACCCTACAGCCGGTTCGGTTAAGCTGACTGGAGTACCGACCAAGCTTTCGCTGACCCCGGGCGAAGTTGCTGTTCCGCCGCCAACCCTGGGCCAACACACTGATGAAGTCCTTGCCGGAATGGGCTATTTGCGGGAAGAAATTGATAATCTGCGCAGCCGGGGTATCGTTTAAACCCTGTTATCAATGGTTATTGCAAGCCGGAAGCGAACATAAAGCGAGCCTTTAAGAATTCCCGGCAGTTGAGCGGTGAGGGGTTAGAGATAGTTGTCATTGGTTAATAACACTTTCCGGTCCAACTGGGTGGGCTTCAAACATGCGGGTAGCCCGGCGCGCTCCATGCAAACTTAATTAACAAGGCACTGGCAATATCAGGGGCATACAATAATTAGAGCCAGCAATAACTGTAATTTACTGTAACTGTGGCTTGTAATACCTGCAATGGAAAAACTAAAGAAAAATGTAACTACTCAGCCTATTGTCCTTGTCGAGTGAAAAGCGGTGCCATGGGGACGGTTCGAGCGTTCCTGAGCGCAGCGAAGGCCGAAGGGAAAACGATGGAACCGTCCCCTATGGCATAGCG
>PUNU01000049.1 GCA_003551865.1 Syntrophomonadaceae bacterium | reverse complement strand
TGTCAAAACCGGCCAGGGCATCTTTTATCATTTCTTCCGTGTAGGCAGCGTTGGTATAAAGCCGGCTTCCTGCCAGGGTAACCAGGCCTTCAGCCATATATGCCGCACCCATATGCTCCATCTCTGTTTTACGTTTCGAGGTTTCCTTCATGATCCCCGGAATTTTCCATATCCTTTTCCAGTCAATGGCAAAATGCATGGTTCCCACTGTTTCCAGGTGGACGATAGACCCCTGGTTGAAGGCGACAAAAGGAAGCCCGTACTTTTTAACCAGATCCTGCAGCCCAGCGGTCAGCAGGTCGCCTGCCCGCCCTGCTTTTTTGGCAGCACCCGTTTTCTCCATTTCGCAGATCATATGGTAACCGGCAGCACAGCTTAAGGGGTTGGCGGCCAGGGTGCCTCCGACCAGCGCTTTTTTATGTTTACTGCCGCCGCTGATCCCTGCAGAAAGATACTTCATGTATTCTTTTTTGCCCCCGACTCCTCCTGCACTGGGGTAACCGCCGGCCACAACCTTGCCGAAGATGGTCAGGTCGGGGGAAATGTTAAAATAGCCCTGGGCCCCGGAGGGGCCAAGCCGGAAGGCGGTAACCACTTCATCAAAAATTAGCAGCGCCCCGTAGCGGCGGCACAGCTCTTCGGCGCCCCGGTTAAAGCTATAATCGAGCGGTCTGGTTCCGCTTTCAGGACCGATCGGTTCGATGATCACCGCGGCTGTTCCCCCGCGTAAGCGGTTTAGTTTCAGCTTTCGCTCCAGGTCGTTCAGGTCGTTGGGGAAAAACTCCTCTGTATGCCTGAAAATATAGGGAGGAATCCCGCTGGCCTGGGTCCACTTCGAACCTGGTATCCTGATGCTGTAAGCCAGCTGGTCGCTCCAGCCGTGATAGGCCCCGCCCATCTTGATAATTTTCTTTTTCCCGGTTGCCAGCCTGGCTATCCTGATTGCAGCCATGGCGCTTTCAGTTCCAGAATTAAGCATGCGGAACATTTCTACTGCCGGCATCAGCTCGAAAATCTTTTTTGCCAGCAGGTATTCGTATTCATGAAAAAGCCCCGTGGAAGGGCCGCATTCATTTAGTATTTCTATGGCTTTTTGCCTGATCATGGCAGGGTTTGATTCAAGCACGGTAGGCCCGCCCGCCTGCAGAAAATCATAGTAGCGGTTGCCGTCAAGGTCGTAAAGGTAAGCGCCTTCGGCTTTTACAAAGACCAGGGGAAAGGGATAGTTAAAGGCAAGATTGTGCTGGACCCCGCCGGGAATGTAGTCGACTGCTTTATCGACCATTACCTTCGATTTTGAACATTTTTTTTCGTAGTAATTGTCCATGTAGCGCTGCAGGGCTTCCGGTTTAATTGAATGAATTGGTTTTTTTATCAGCTCATCAAGCTGTTTTGTTACCGCTGCCGCGTCAGGATATTCGGATATGGCAAAATTGTTTTCCATCTTAAGCCCTCCCCAGGCCTGTTTATCTAGCTTATACCTTATACCATGTTTAGTTTAATTGATCTTTTGATATTTGTGGATATATTCGGTAAAAAAGGAATTTAACCTTTTTTATCTAATAAACATATTAGCTGAAGAGGCTAAAGTGCTAAAACAGGGGTGCAAAAATATGGAAAAGGCGGTAAAGGTTCTTTCTTTCGATGTGGGTACAACGGGCCTTAAAAGCTGTCTTTACGAAATCAGCAGCGAGATTAAACTGCTCGAATCTGAAATGGCCGACTACCCTTTGCACGTTTTGGGCAATGGCGGCGCCGAGCAGGATCCGAATGACTGGTGGAAAGCAATGTGTAAAACTACCCGCCGGCTGATGATAAAAACAGCATTAAACCCTGCAGAAATAGCAGGGATATCATTTTGCTCCCAGATGCAGGGCCTGGTCCTTGTTGACAGGGAGGGCAAAGCGCTAAGGCGGGCTATGACCTACATGGACCAGAGGGCTACCAAAGAGATAGATGAACAGTTCGGCCGTGGTATTAAGATTGGCGGTATTAATATTTTCAAACTGATCAAATCGATCAGGGAAACAGGAGCGGTTAGCGCCAGTGTTAAGGACCCGGTCTGGAAATACAAGTGGGTGGAAAAGAACGAACCGCAAGTCTATGAGCAGGTCTATAAATGGCTCGATGTAAAGGAGTTTCTAATCAGTAAGTGCACCGGTAAGTTTATCATGACCCGGGATTCGGCTTTTGCCGCCCTGCTCTATAACATCCACCGGCAGCAGTGGAGCAGCACGGTATGCAGGATGCTTGGGGTCAAGATGGATCACCTGCCTGCGATCACCGGGTCAACCGACCAGGTTGGCGGGTTGAATAAAAAAGCTGCCCTTGAGCTTGGCCTGGCAGAGGGAATACCGGTTTTTGGCGGCGGTGGCGACGCATCGCTGATCGGGGTCGGAGCAGGTTCTATTTCAGCCGGGGATACCCATATCTATATGGGAACTTCTGGCTGGGTCTCTACTGTTGTTGAAAAACCGCTGCTTGACATTAGATCAATGATTGCAGCTATTATCGGGGCAGAGCCTGGTAAATACAACTATTTTGCCGAAATGGAAACTGCAGGCAAATGCCTGGAATGGGCCAGGGATAACTTGGTCTTTGACAGTGTGGGCTGCTACAAGGATAACTCTTCTATTTTTGATGACCCGGAAGATGGCCCGGAAAAAAACCGCATCGGAATTTATAATTTCCTGACTGCTCTTGCCGGCGAGGTTCCTGCCGGCAGCAGGGGGTTGATATTTACACCCTGGCTGCACGGTAACCGCTGCCCCTTTGAAGATCCCAACGCCCGCGGGGTGTTCTTCAATCTCAGCCTTGAAACAACAAAAAAAGAGATGCTCCGGGCTGTTTTAGAGGGGGTTAGTTTTCACCTGCGCTGGATGCTTGAAGAGCAGGATAGGAAGGTGGTAACAAGCAGGGTGGTCCGCTTTGTTGGCGGCGGAGCGCTCTCGGAGCTTACCGGGCAGATGCTGGCTGACATCACGGGGCGCGAAATTGAGACAGTTGAAAACCCCCAGAACGTCGGTGCCGTGGGGGC
>PUNU01000095.1 GCA_003551865.1 Syntrophomonadaceae bacterium | reverse complement strand
TGCCGACGTAGTGGTCCTGGCCACCGGGGCGCGGGGTATTGCCCCTCCCTTTCCGGTGAAAGACCCGGAAAAAACAGTGCCGGCGCCAGAGGTTTTAAGTGGTAAAGCTGTGCCCGGGGAAAAAGTGGTTGTTATTGGCGGCGGCTCGGTGGGCTGTGAAACGGCAGCGGTTATCGCCGAGATGGGCGCAATTTCAGCCGAAACCTTGAAATTCCTGCTGGAAAACGAGGGTGAAACGCCGGAAAGATTAAAGGAACTGGCCGGCCGCGGCACCAGGGATGTAACCCTGGTGGAACTGGAAAAAGGCATGGGTCGGGATATCGGCATCACCACCCGCTGGGTGGTTATGAAATGCCTCAGGCGCCTGGGCATAAAAATGCTGGACCAGTGTGAGGTTATAGAAGTAAATGAAAAAGGTGTTTTGTTGGAAAAAGAAGGCGAAGAAACTCTTCTGCCCGCAGACACAGTAGTGCTGGCCGTGGGAGCGGAAGCCAACAACGATCTGCAGCCCCTGCTCCGGGACAGGGTCAGCGAACTGCACGTGATCGGCGACGCCGCCGAACCGCGTAAAATTACCGAGGCAGTCCGGGAGGGGTTTGAGCTGGCCCGCTCTCTTTAGTTTTACGGGTCACCACCAAAAACAGGCCGCTTAAAACCAGGGCCGCCCCGGGAAAGAAAAAGGCCGCCGGATGTTCCCGGAAAATGAGCCAGGCCAGCACTGTCGCCCCGATTGGCTCACCGAGAAAAAGCAGGGAAATCAGGGTGGCGCTGAACCGCCTAAGAGCCCAGTTGAAGACGGTATGGCCCATTATGGTCGGAATTATGGCCAGGGCGGCAAACAGCAAGTAATCGGCGGCCGGATAGGGATACAAGGGCATACGGATTATGAGGGCCGCCGCAGTGAGCACCACTGCGGCGGTACCGTATACGATTAAAGTATAGGCAAGGGTGGAAACACTGCGGCGCAGGGAACGACCAACCAGCAGGTAACCGGCCATCATCACCGCGCCGGTCAGGGCCAGAAAGTCCCCGGGAAGGGTCTCGGAGGCCGCCTGCAAAGTGCCTCCGCTGATTACGGCAATTCCGGCCAGGGCCAATACAGCCCCGACAACGGCCTGCAAAGTGATCTTTTCGGCAAAAAGAAAGCGGGAAGCGACAATTACAAACAGGGGATGGGGGGAAACAAACAGCACCGAATGGGCGATTGAGGTGAGGGCCAGGGAAGCGATCCAGGCATAAAAATGACCGGCCAGAAAAAACCCCCCCAGGACGGCCAGGCCTGTTTCAGGGCCGCTTAGGCGGCGCAGTTCACCGTGCTCGAGGGTAAGCGCCGGTGGAGCGACAATGAAAGTGGTTATGAGCAGGCGGTAGGAGGCGATAACCAGGGCCGGTGCGGTGGCCAGGCGAATGAAAATGGCGCTGAAAGATATGGCCACAACCGCAGCGGGCAAGGCAAGGGCTTTGATTGCTGACGGTTTTTCTCTGTTAACAGGCACACCGCACCCTCCATCAGGATCTACCACAATATAAAGATCACCGATTCATTGCAGGTAAAAAATATCGATCACAATATTGTTAAAGTCATAATATGCAGCCACTACTTCAGCTTATCTCGCACTAAATCCGGAACGGCAATCGGCCGACGGGAACCGGTATCTACAAAAACATAAACTATTTTACCGCTTGCCACAAGAGCCCCGTTATCATGTTTATAAAAGGATCCATGCAACTGCATGCTCTTATTTCCTAAAACAACATCTTCGATACAAATATCGACAATATCGTTCATAAACAGGGATAACTTATAATCAAAGTTTATATTGGCTATAGCAACATCAATATTGTCCTCATTAAGTTTTTCCCAGTTTATTCCTCTTGATCTCATAAATTCTTCGGCGGCAATGCCGTCAAACCACTTCATGTAGTTTGTAAAAAAAACTGTAGATGACAAATCCAAATCAAAAAAACGCACCTGCAGCTGACTGGCATGTAAAACCTTTCCGGCCATTATTATTTCCTCCATATTTTCATTTATTACAGAAATATTCAAAGAGAATTGGTTTGGTAAGTTTTAAAATGAAACCTATTGTGAATCTTGTTTTGATATTTTCTCTAATTCCTGTTCCCGCAGTTTGCGCCTTAGAATTTTACCGACAGCTGTTTTGGGGAGTTCATCAACAAATTCTACCTGCCTGGGCACTTTATAGGCGGCCAATTTTTCTTTGCAAAAGTCGATTAATTCCTGCTCAGTTAGAGTTTCCCCCTCCCGAATTACAATAAACGCTTTTAGGGTTTCTCCGCGATATTGATCAGGAACCCCTACGCTGCATGCTTCCAGCACCTTGGGATGTTGGTAAAGGATATCATCCACTTCAACAGGATAAACGTTATAGCCGCCTGCAATAACCATGTCTTTCTTTCTGTCCACAACATATAAGTACCAGTCATCATCAAAGTAACCAATATCACCGGTGTAAAGCCAGCCGTCCCGTATATTCTGACGCGTTTCTTCTTCCTTATTGTAGTACCCTTCCGCAACAATCGGGCCCTTAAAGGCTATTTCACCGGCTTCACCCTGGGGCATTTCTTTCGTCCCCGTCTCAAGGTCCATTATCTTACAATCAATGTTTTGCATGGGCAACCCAACAGTGCCGGGTTTTACTTTTTCGTCACCCCAGGGTGTCACTGTAATTAAGCCGGTGGTTTCGGTAAGTCCCAAACCGGTTACCATGTCTACATCTCGTAATTCTTTTATGCGATTTATTATGTCCAGGGTCAGTGGGGCCGCACCACTAATAAACCCTTTGACAAAAGATAAATCCATTGTGCAAAACTCTTTGTTTTCCAAAAGCTGGACCCAGATAGTAGGAACCCCGGGCAGGTAATTGGGCTTGACTTTTTTTATTTCATCAACTATGAGTTCTGCTGACGGCCTCGGGATAAGGCTTATTGACAAACCTTCCCAAATACTAAAACCTTGAATCTGGGTAAAACCGGCTACATGGAAAAAGGGGAAAATTGCCAGAACCCTTTCCCCCGGTTCGGTTACCGGA
>PUNU01000223.1 GCA_003551865.1 Syntrophomonadaceae bacterium | reverse complement strand
GACCCACCGATCAACCACAGGGTTTTCGAGACCGCCTACCACAACGGGGTGATCTGCCGTCCCCTGCAAAAGGATTTAATCGCCCTTTCTCCCCCGCTGATCATTTCGGAAGAAGACATCGACCGCCTCGTGGCGGTACTGGCCGATGCTCTCAACCGGGTGTGAAAGTTAGTCAACACCCCCGCTGCATTTATTTAATTTTAATGCTTTCCAGGAGATGCCTGGGATAAAAGCTCGATACCATTATTTTTAATCACGATCGGCGCTTCGTAGCGGAAACCGATCCCGTCTTCGGGGCAGGCATTCTGCATGGTGCAAACAAGCATTTCGTTTTCCCGGTAAAAAGGCAAAAAAATAGCCCTGCCAAAATGACGCCGGTCGGCATGCCGGAACTGCTCTACCTGCAGCCGGCGGGCAAAGCCCACGGTTTAAAGTGTAATCTGCCTTTTTAGTTATATGAAAGGGGGACGTATGACAGGGGGGACGGGGGATCTGTCACACCCTGTAAACACTTTGTACATTGATATTTTCTATTCCCAAAAATCTCAACGAACATCCGGGCACTTATCACGGGCAAACGCGTGACAGATCCCCCGTCCCCCCTGTCACAACTGCTAATGCAGAGGAAAAGATGATGTAACAGTCATATTGCCGAAATACTGGGCCATGTTGCTGCTTCCGCAGGCACTGCAGGTTACTTTTAAACCTTTTTCTTTTTCGTCCATGGTAGCCCTTACTTCTGTTTTTTCTTTGCAATCCAGGCAAACATATTCATAAACCGGCATCTTTCGATTCCTCCTTATTAATATTGCCTGACGGCAAAATATTCCCGCTGGGAAAGCCATTAAAAAAAGATTCGGCATATGCCGTATAAACTATGGTTTGGTAGTGTATGTGCACCTGTGATTATGTCGGGCATTGCGGCGACAAAGCCGGTGATTTTATGTGAAGCAGGTTGCCGGAAACAGCCGTTTCTCGTTTATCCTTCTGCCCTAATATTACGACAAGAACAACATAAAAGCAACAGGATCACGCACCTGAAATTGGCGGGCTGATTGCAAGAAATCCAGCATTCATTCATTTTTACCGCACCTGCGGAAAACGTATAGTCTTGAAGGAAGCATGTCGTACTTGGAGAACTTCTTACCGTATGAAAGGAATGATTTTTAATGGAGAACGATCACAAATATTCAATGCCCGAAAAAGGTGTAAACCGCGAAAACTTAATCAATGAGCTGGAAGAAGCCCGCTCATCGGACGTAGGATGGAAAGACGGCCGTTCATTCGGCCTGGTTTACCATGCCGGGGACGAGGTCGACGAAATTATCAGGGAAGCATACACCCGCTACATTCACAGCAACGCCCTTGATCCCAGGGCATTCCCCAGCCTGAAAAAGTTCGAAACAGAAGTGGTCTCCGCGACGGCAAACCTTTTGCATGCCGATGAAAATGCCGTCGGCTCAGTCACCTCCGGGGGCTCAGAAAGCCTGATGATGGCGGTAAAATCGGCCCGCGATCAAGCCTGCACCGAGCGGCCGGAAGTAGGCGAACCGGAAATGATCATCCCGACAAGCGCACACCCGGCACTGGACAAGTCGGCCCATTATCTGGGGGTTAAGGTTGTCCGTATTTCCCTGGACGAAGAATATAGGGCGGACCTCAATGCCGTAAGGCAGGCCATAAACCCCAACACGATTTTGCTTGTCGCTTCGGCTCCCGCTTACCCTCACGGGGTCGTCGATCCGATCGAGGAAATGGGGGCACTGGCCGTTGAAAACAATATTGATCTGCACGTTGACGCCTGCCTGGGCGGTTATATGCTTCCCTTTATGGAGAGGCTGGGCTACCGTATACCTCTTTTTGATTTCCGGGTAACCGGTGTTACTTCCATTTCCGCCGACCTGCACAAGTACGGCTTCACCGCCAAGGGTGCCTCGGTGATTGTTTACCGCAGCCCCGAGCCAAGGCGTTACCAATTTTTCGTTATGACCGAATGGCCCGGCGGCCTGTTTGGTTCCTCCACAGTAACCGGAACCAGGCCCGGAGGAGCCATAGCTGCAGCCTGGGCGGTAATGAACTACCTGGGCATGGAAGGGTACAAACGCCTGGCGGGGGAAATCATGGATACAACCCTTACTATCCGGAAAGGGATCGAGGACACCGGTAAATTGAAAATCCTTGGGCAACCGGTGATGAGTGTTTTTGCCGCCGGTTCCGATCAGCTCGATGTTTACTCCCTGGCGGATGCCATGGCTGAAAAAGGCTGGCAGCTGGGACGCCAGCAGCTGCCGCCGGCCCTTCATTTTATAATTACACCGGTTCACACCGGGGTAAAAGAAATTTTTTTAGCCGACTTAAAAGAAAGCATCACCCGGGTAGAGGCCACTGATCCCGAAGCCTGCGAAGGTATCGCGGCCATGTATGCCATGATGGGAGCAGTGTGCCACCAAAGCGACCTTTACCAGTTTACCCTGGATTACCTGGACAGGACTTACCGAAGGTGACGGGAAAGCGAGGTTGACAGGGGACGGTTCTCTGTCACTTTCTGGAGATGGTTTAAAGGTGAAAGCTGTGTAAAAAGATGCGTAAACGGCGCCCTGACGGCAGGGGGCCTAGACCGGCATCGCTGTTACCTGATGTGCCTGGAAAACGGGAAGAGATTCGGCGACCTGGAAGGCACCACCGATGTATGCGGCAAATGCAAAGTGGGGGTCCCGTGCTCGATGACGATTCCATAAACAAAGAGAGAAGGAAACAACCTTCGGTTCCGGCTGAAAGGCTTGCTTTCAAAAACCGTAAATATTACTGATTACCAACCAAGCCTGCAATGAGGCGATTTTATTTAATTTTTAAAGCCCTGCTCCATAACCGCCTTGATTCCGGTAAAAAAATTACCAAAACAGTATAGATTTCCAGGCGACCTACCACCATCAAAACTGACAGCAGAATTCTGCCCAGCGGAGGAATTACCTCGTATGTATGTGCGGGACCTACCTGCCCAAGCCCCGGGCCGACATTACCAATAGTCGCCGCCACCGCCGAAAAAGCGGTGTCCAG
>PUNU01000196.1 GCA_003551865.1 Syntrophomonadaceae bacterium | reverse complement strand
TCGCTGATCCTGGTCGCCGCCTTCGGTGCCTGGGGGCTGATCGATCCCGAGGGCATGAGCGGTACTTCCCTGGGTTTCACCACCTTCATGCTCACGAGCATCGGGTGGTACTGGCTGCTGGTCACCACCGGTTTCCTGATCCTCGCGGGATTTCTCGCCTTCGGACCCTACGGCCGGGTGAAGCTGGGCGACGACGACGAGGAGCCCGAGTTCTCGACCGTCTCCTGGATTGCGATGTTGTTCGCCGGCGGGATGGGCGCAGGTCTGATCTTCTGGGGCGTCGCGGAACCGCTGTACCACTTCCGTGAGCCGCCCGGAATGCCGGGCGAGACCGCCGAGGCTGCCCGGGTCGCGTTCACCCTGACGAACCTGCACTGGGGGCTGCACGCCTGGTCGATCTATGGGATCTGCGCGATGGTGATCGCCTATTTCACCTTCCGCAAGAAGAAAAAGCCGCTGATTTCGACCCCGATCGAAGCGCTTTTTCCGGGAGTTGGCGGCCAGCGTGTGGGTCAGGTGGCGAACATCCTCGGGGTCTTCGCCGTGGTATTCGGTCTGGCCGGCTCGCTGACGCTGGGCGTTCTGCAGATTCGGGCAGGCCTGGGCGAGCTCATGGGTACGCCGCTGAGCATCGGCATGTCGATGGGGATCATCGCGGTGATGTACGCTACCTACATGACCTCGACCGCCGTCGGGGTGGATCGTGGCATCAAGCTGCTGTCGAACATCAACATGGCGGTCGCCGTGCTGATGGTGATCTTTATCGCGGTCTTCGGGCCAACAGCCTTCATCTTCGAGACGGTGGTCGATTCGTTCGGCAGCTATGTCACGCAGCTGCCGGGCCTCGCATTTCATCTGCTGCCGTTCGAGGGGCTGCAGGGCTGGACCGCGAGCTGGACCCTGACCTACATGATCTGGTGGCTCGCCTGGGGACCCTTCGTCGGCATCTTCATCGCCCGCATCAGCCGCGGCCGGACGATTCGTGAGTTCTGCGCCGGGGTCATCATCGTCCCCACCGTGTTCTCGCTGTTCTGGTTTGCGGTGCTCGGCGGCGCGGGCGTCTTCATTGAACTCTTCGGGGGCGGGGGAATCGCCGAACTGGTGTCGCAGGACGTCAGCCGCGCGTTCTTCGTCTTTCTGGACTTCTTTCCACTCGGGCAGCTGCTGGGCTTCGTCGCCCTGTTCCTGATCTTCATCTTTCTGGTGACCTCCGCAGATTCCGGGAGCTTCGTGCTGTCGATGATGACCAGCGAAGGCAAGCTGAACCCGCCGCTGCCCTACAAGCTGGTGTGGGGCACCCTCGTCGCGGTGCTCACCGTTGCCACCCTCTTCAGCGGCTCGGTGGAGGTCGCCAAGGCGATGGCGGTCACCGGTGCCATCCCGTTTTCCGTGGTGCTGCTGCTCCAGGTGGTGGGCTTTCTGAGGACGATTCGAGGTGAGCGCGGGGGCCTCCGAGTGCAAACCCCGGTCGCGACGGCGCGACCGATCAACGAATGAGGAGCCCCTTGTGACCGGTATCCGCAGCATCCTTTCGGTCCTGGCACTGGTCTTCATCCTTGTTGGATGTGGCAGCGATCGGCAGCCATTGCAGATCGGCGGCAAGCAGTCCCCGGAAAACCAGATCGTTGCCGAGCTGGTAGCGGAGCTGGCCGAGGCTGCCGGTATTCCGGTGCAGCGGCGGATCGGCCTGGGCGGCAGTCGGCTCACGCTCGAGGCCCTGAAACGCGGCGAGATCGACCTCTATCCCGAGCACACGGGTACGGGTCTGGCACTGCTGGGGCTGGTGCAGGACCCCGATACCGATACGGAGACGACCATTGCCCTTTTGCGTGAGCGCTACGCTCCGCTCGGGCTGGGCTGGAGTGAAGCGGTGGGCTTCGAGAACCGGCCAGGCTTCGCGATGCTGCACGACCGCGCGCTGGCGCTCGGTATCCGCAGCTACTCGGACCTTGCGCGCCACGCGGACCGGATCGTGCTCGGGATCGACAGTGAGTTCCGGGCGCGCCCCATCGACGGCCTTGCACCGCTCGAGCGGCGGTATGGCATGAAGTTTCATCGGGTTCGGGAGGTCGAGCCGCGTGACAGAGCCGACCTCTACGATTACCTGATGGACGGCGACATTGATGTCGCACTGGTCCGTTCGGCTGATCCCCAGATCGCAATGTTTGATCTTCGCGTGCTCGCGGACGACCTCGGGTTCTTTCCGCGCCACGACGGCGCCCTGGTTTACCGGCAGGCCGCCCTGGAACGCTTTCCCGCGTTGGAGGATGTTCTCGGGCAACTGGCCGGTGCGATCGAGAACCCCCAGATGCGAGCCCTCAACCGGAGGGTCACTGTGCGCGGCGAGGATCCGAGGGAGGTGGTGCGGGATGAACTGATTCGGCTCGGTCTGATTGATGGCGAGATTGGCGAGCGGGATCGGCAGGCCCTGAACCTTGCGGTCTCCCTTTCGGCAAACGCCGATGGCGAGGCAGGAGCAATCCTTCGCCAGCTGCGTCGATCGTTTCCGACCAGCACCGTGAATCTGGTCCGCTCCAACGATCCGCTGGGCGCGATCGACGACGCGAGTGCGCGGATGGCGCTGGTCAGTGCGCCGGCATTCTTTGCACCCGGTTCGGTCGATCCGGCCACCGGGCAGCCGCCGTTGCGTCCTGGCATCGAGGCTGTGGCTCTGGTCGGGACCAGCTATCTGCAGGCCTTTGCATTGAAACCGGAGGTCAAACGCCTCGAGGACACGACCGTGATCGCGACCGGTCCCCGGGGCTCGAGTGGTTTTCGTGCGGCGCAGTCGATCATCGACGGTCTGCAACTGACCGCTACACTTCAACCGGTGGAAGGCGATACGCCCGGGAGGCTGGCCGATGCCCTGGTCGGAACCGGCGCGGACGCCGCGATCCTGATGCAGCCGGTCGGCAATTCGACGGCCCTGGCACTTCTGCAGCGTGGCCTTCCGCTGCTCGAAGTCGACAACTGGACCCAGCGTAACAACCGGATCGTTTTCCCCTTCCTCCAGCCGGCGCAGCTTGCCCCGTCGGACTATGAGCGGTTTCTGACTCCTGGCCAGGGCCATGGCGC
>PUNU01000055.1 GCA_003551865.1 Syntrophomonadaceae bacterium | reverse complement strand
TCGGCCAGGTGAGGATAGATCGCCTTTATGAAACCGCTACCCATCAGGCCGTGCATAACCAGGCCGTCAACCTCACCGCTTTTCAAGATTAGCTCCGGCAGGGTGGAGCTTAAAATACTGGTGTCCATGTGAAAAGTCAGGTCTACAGGGTTGCCGGTGGAGCCCTGCGGTGGGATAAGCTTGCGAATTTCTTCCTGCAAGGCAGCTGAAAAAGCAGGCACTTCAAGGCCTCCTTCGCTGCAGGTATTGGCCATGGCAGTGCCCGGCCCCCCGGAGTTGGTCAAAACTGCCACCCTTGGCCCTTTAAGGGGAGGCTGGTTGGCTAAAACCCAACCCTGGTTGTAAAGATCTTCGACGCTGTGGACCCGGATGACCCCGGCCTGCTTGAGAAGACCGTCGTAGAGGTAATCCGGTCCGGCCATGGCCCCGGTGTGGCTTGAGCCCGCCCTGGCCCCGGCGGAAGTTCCACCCACATACTGAGCAACCACCGGTTTGTGGGGAACAATGCGGCGGGCCGCATCCAGAAAACGGCGTCCGTCTTTTAAGCCTTCGATATACAAAGCGACTGCTTTGGTTTGTTCATCTCCCCCCAGGTATTCAAGGGCGTCTATTATGTCCAGATCGGCCTCGTTGCCAACGCTGATCGCTTTACTGAAACGAATGCCCCCTTTCTCCAGGTAGGGCAGAACCTGGGTTATATAGGTGCCGCTCTGTGAAGCCATGCCCAGCCGGCCCGGTTCACCGGTAAGCGGACAGACGGTGACATTAAGCGGGAGGGCACTGTTTATAATCCCCATGCAGTTCGGCCCGAGAAACCTGATCCCGTGGCGGCTGGCGGTCTCTTTGAGCTGTTCCTCCAGTTCTTTGCCCTCGGGACCAATTTCCCTGAACCCGGCGGTAATGATAATTGCCCGCTTTGTGCCGATTTTGCCAAAATCGTCGAGAATACTGACTACCAGGGAGGCCGGCAAAACAAACATAACCAGATCGGGCGCCTCAGGCAAATCGAGTGCCGAAGGGTAGGCCCTGTAGCCAAATACTTCCTGTTCGGTGGGGTGCACGGGATAAAATTTGCCCGGAAACCCGTCTTTAACAATGCTTAAAGCCTGGATGGCTCCCATCTTCATCGGGTTGTTTCCGGCACCGACGGTGGCAATCGACCGCGGGTTCAACATCCGGTGCAGGGGATTTTCGCTCATAGTTATCGCCTCCTCTTGTAAAATTCAAGACAATTGAAGTTTATCCTGCCGGCATTGTTTTTTTGGCACAAATTCTTTTGCTTCTTTGCCCCGGTTTTAGTTATCATATTAACACTACAGCGCAACTTTAGCCTACATCATTGCCCGCTATGCCATAGGGGCCGGTTCCATCGTTTACCTTTCGGCCTTCGCTGCGCTCAGGCACGCTCGAACCGTCCCCATGGCACCGCCAATTCCCGGATATTGCGCTGTAGTATTAAACAAAAATAAAGGCAAATGGACAAAACACGTAGAATATAACACAAAGCTAAGAGTTGTCAGCCAACAAAAGCACCCATTTTATTTTGCGTGCTAAAAGAGGAGCGATTTTGATGATGAAACTGTTTGAACCGATTAAAGTAGGCCAAATGGAGCTAAAAAACCGGATCGCCATACCCGCGATGCACCTCTGTTACACCCCGGACGGCTTCGTCAACGACCGCCTGATCAAATATTACGAAGCCCGGGCACGCGGCGGTGCCGGGTTGATCACGATCGGAGGCTGTACTATCGACACTCTCGGCCAGGGGCCGATGATGGTCGGCCTGCACGACGACAAGTTTATCGAGGGCTTAAAGAATTTAACCGGCACACTCAGGCAATACGGAGCTGCCACCTGCGCCCAGCTTTACCAGGGCGGACGATATACCCACAGCATTATGATCGGTCAACAGCCGGCCGCCCCGTCGCCGGTGGCTTCCCGGTTGACCCGGGAAACACCACGGGAAATGACTCCGGAAGAGATTGAAACAGTGATCGAGGATTTTGCCCGGGCGGCCCTGCGGGCCCGGGAAGCGGGCTTTGATGCCGCAGAAATTATCGCCAGCGCCGGCTACCTGATCTGTCAGTTTTTATCGCCGCTTACCAACCAGCGCAGTGATCAGTACGGCGGTTCGTGGGAAAACCGGACCCGCTTCGGAGTAGAGGTGGTGCAGCGGACCAGGGAACTGGTGGGCAGTGATTTTACAATCATCGTCCGGCTTTCCGGCCACGATTACATGCCCGGCGGAAACACCAACCGGGAAGCGGCCCTTTTTGCCGCGGAACTGGAAAAAGCCGGCGCGGATTGCTTCAACGTTACCGGAGGCTGGCACGAATCCAGGGTGCCCCAGATTACCGGCGATCTGCCCCGCGGGGGCTTTGCCTACCTGGCCCGCGGAATCAAGGAGACAGTTGAGGTGCCGGTGATCGCAAGCAACCGCATCAACGATCCCCTGGTTGCCGAACAAATTTTACAGGACTACCAGGCCGATCTGGTCAACATGGGCAGACCACTGCTGGCCGATCCGGAACTGCCGAACAAGACCGAATGCGGTGATATGGGAGCGATCCGGCACTGTATTGCCTGCAACCAGGGTTGCTTGGACATGGTCTTTACCATGCAGGACGTACACTGCACGGTCAATCCTCTGGCCGGACGCGAGCACGAAGTGGAAATTAAGCCGGCCGAAAAGCCAAGACAGGTCCTGGTTATCGGCGGAGGACCCGGCGGGTTGGAAGCGGCCCGCCTGGCTGCGGCCCGCGGTCACCGGGTTACCCTGTGGGAAAAAGAAGAAACCCTGGGCGGGCACCTGCATCACGCAGCCGTGCCGCCGGGCAAACAGGATTTTATTACCCTGCTTCACTACTATGAATCGGAACTGCCCCGCAACGGGGTAAAAGTACTTTTAAACCGTGAAGCAACGGCCGAAGAAATTGCCGCCGAGGGTGCCGACGTAGTGGTCCTGGCCACCGGGGCACGGAGTATTGCCCCTCCCTTTCCGGTGAAAGACCCGGAAAGAACAGTGCCGGCGCCGGAGATTTTATGCGGTAAAGCTGTGCCCGGGAAAAAAGTGGTTGTCAT
>PUNU01000218.1 GCA_003551865.1 Syntrophomonadaceae bacterium | reverse complement strand
GCCACCAATATCTTTGGGCAAATGGGCTTTCAGCTCTTATTGTCCGGCCCGTCGGAAGAGATCATTTTCAGGGCTTTTGCCATCACTATGCTGGCGCTGGCGGTTAGAGGCCGGTTTTTAAAAAGGAAGATAAGTTATGCCAATCTCATTGCTGCAGTCATTTTCGGTTTGGCCCATGTTAGTTTTTCTTTTGATCCTTTTATGCTCAATTATAATTTGTTCCAGGTGCTCCTCTCTATTATACTGGGGATCATTTATGGTGATTGCTATGAAAAGACCGGGAGCGTCATTTATCCCATGATGATGCACAGCATAAGCAATGTTGTGACCGTCGGTCTTGCAATTATGGCAACATTCCTCTTGGCTTAAGGGGTGGGGTCAGGTCTCGAAATTTTAAAAATCAAGACGTGGGTACCTGTAAGCTTCAGTTTTGTTGACTCAAAAACAGTCGAATGTTAGAGTAAAAAAAAGCATGACTTACCATATGGCAGTTAAGGGGAGCAAACTGATATGAAACGGCTTCATCTAAAAATTTATGGCCTGGTCCAGGGAGTCAATTTTCGAGCTTTTGCCCGGCAAAAAGCTCATGAGCTGGGGTTGTCCGGCTGGGTAAAAAACATGCCTGACGGAACAGTGGAGACAGTTGTAGAAGGTGAGGAAGAAAAAATAAATGAATACATACAGTGGTGTGAAATCGGTCCTCCCGCGGCCCGGGTCGAAGAAACTCAAGAAAAATGGGAAGAGCCCACAGGGGAATTTACAAGGTTTAGCATTATATAATAAACGGCATAGATAAAGTACTGTCAGGCCTTGGGATGCGGGGCCGGGCCTTAAAATTTTGCATCAGTTGATTAAATGCAATTTGCATATTGATTATTCACTCCAACCAAACTTTCAGTGCAGTATAAAAACAGTTTCACCCGGTATAGCTTGAGAAAGGACTGAGCTAACCTTTTGGCTGGATACAGGTTGAATGAGCTTATCGGTATTCCCAGAGAAGGCAGAGGGACCGGCCTGTTGACATGAATGTTAGAAAATTGCTATGATTGTTTCAAATATAGCGCATCCTTTGCCCTATAGTTATCCACATCTGACAGGAGGCAATATTAAAATGCTGCTTGTTTCAAAGATCATCGTTCTTATTTGTGCAATCATTTTTGTGTTTGACGGTATTACCACCATAATGGGCTATCCTAACTTTGTAAACCCTGCCTGGCCTTTTCCCTGTCCTGTAAATGTTACTTTTTTCGGTATAGGGATAATCCTATTCATGGTTGCCGGAGGTTTTCATCGACATCAATCTTAATCGTGCAGACGGAGGTATCTTATGCGGAGTAAAACATCCAAGCTTTTAAAAGTAGTGCTGGTTCTTTTTATTCTTGGTTTCGGAGCTGCCGCCTATTATATTTATCTTGCTCTTCCCATCGGCACCGGCTACACTGCCAAATATTCATGCTCAAGCATTTTTTAACGGGCAGAGGAGAAGAAGAAACTTTCGAAGAGGATATTCGCCCGGGCAATGTTCTTTTTCGGTTGATAACAAGCAGCGTTGACTATGATGAGAAAACAGTTACATCAAAGAGGCTCGGGCTTTTTCATGAAAAGACCGCCGTGTACCGTGAAGGTCTGGGCAGTACGCTTCTTATCGGCGGTGATGTTGAAAGAGAGGTAACGGGGCTGTGCCCCCCCGGTTTGCCAATAGTTCAGCCGAGATCTGGCCCCGGGGTGATTTTGTCGATACCGAAAATTTACCCCCGTCCGTTGACGGAGACAGGCTGGAGCAAGCAATCGATTTTGCCTTCACCGAACCAGAGGGCGGCGGGTTGCAGACCCGGGCCGTGGCTGTTGCTTATGATGGCAGTTTAATCGCCGAAAGATACGCCCCCGGAATTGATCCCATGACCCCTTTGCCGGGCTGGTCCATGGCTAAAACCGTAACCGGTCTTCTTGCCGGTATGATGGGAAAAGACGGCCTTCTGGAAACAGAGCAGCCGGCGCCTGTCGCTTTATGGAAAGAAGATGGCGATCCCAGGGGAGACATAACGCTTAACCATTTACTGCGGATGACTACGGGGCTTGACTTCGAAGAGGTTTATGCTCCCTTTGCCGATGCTACAAGTATGCTGTATGAGAGCCGCTCTATGGCTGATTTTGCGGCAAACAAACCGCTAAGCCATGAGCCGGGAGAGCACTTTTATTACTCGAGCGGCACCACCAATATCTTGATGAAAATATTGATGGAGGAATCAGGTGGAGAGTTACAAGACATCCACAATTACATCATGGACAGGATGTACAGGCCGCTCGGAATGTCGACGGCAGTTTTTGAGCCTGACGCATCAGGCTGCCCCGTCGGTTCCAGCTATATGTATGCTTCGGCAAGAGACTGGGCACGGGTGGGCCAGTTTATGCTTGATGACGGAGTAGTGGACGGCCGGCCGCTTCTTCCGGAGGGATGGGTCGAATACATGACAACCCCTTCTCTTCCATCTCGCGGTACTTACGGGGCCCAGATATGGCTTAACCCGGATGATCCTGAAAAACTGTTGCCGGAAGACCGAATCTTTGAAAGACTGCCGGTAACAATGTATTACATGAGCGGCTTCGATCAGCAGAATGTTTTTGTCTTTCCCGAGCATGATCTTGTCATTGTACGGCTTGGGGTTACTCATGATGAAGAGCTCTGGGATAAAGAAACCTTTGCCCTGATGGTTTTAGAGAGTATTAATTGAGGTTGAAAAGGCTTAAGTGGGGTCAGGTTTTATAGATAATATTTTAAAACCTGACCCCCAGACACTTTAAATTGGTTTGCCCGATCAACCGGTGGTTTATTTAAAGATTATTTAGCCTGTTATCACATCACACAGCACTTTAGCTATCAACCTGCGTGGTGCCTGCTCGGTGGTTGATCTTCTGCAAGCCTCCAGAAATTCTTTCATGCCCCGATCTTCTCGGTCATACTGCAAGCTGAACTGGTCCAGTTTAGCTTTTGTGCTTTTAACATCATTTCACTGCTCAAGGTTTCTCCGGTCGTCAAAATTGTTTATTCCAAAGAGGTAATGGTAAATGGCACAAAAGAGGCTGTAAAATAGGGGTATTAGGTTATAATTGGTTTCTTTCAATTGCTGCGGGGGATATATTTCCTTGATCAGATCCAGGGCTTTTTTCATTTGATTGAAATAATTTGTAACGCAGCAGAGTGACGGGGAGTGTGCCACAAGCAATCTTTAACATTCAGTTTGGAGCCATACAAGAGATGAGGCCCTCGGCGCCGGCTTGCAGGAGCAGGCGCCAAACCGCCTTAAACTGTAGCAGGTACCCCGTCCCCTTGCTACGCGTCCCCTTGCTATGTTCATAATTACTCCAAAAAGCGCTGGATCTCGACAGTATAGCCATCCGGATCGGTTAGGAAGAAGTGATAAATATTAAAACGAGGATTAACCTTAGGCCCGCTTTCCATTTTGACGCCCATTTTTTTTAAATAGCTGTGCCAGCCGTCCACGTCTTCTGAAAGAAAGGTCAAAATGGGGCTTTTGCCCCGGTTGGTTACCTCCATATGGGTGCAAAAACCGATTATCCCGCCGCCCGGGACTCTGTAAATCCGACACAAGCCCTGGTCCTTGTAAAGTTCAAGTTTCAAGTTTTCGCGGTAAAAACTGTCTGTTGCTGTCATATCGGATATTCCAAAAAACACAATCGAGCCTTCAAAACTCAACTTGACCCCTCCCGGTTAATGTTCGCCGGCAAAAAACTGGATTAATCACCTAGATTTTTAGCAACCAGCGGAAGGTTTCTGGCGGCGGCAAGTGACTGGAAGGCGGACTTGTCATCATTTATATTTAGCAACGTCCGCCTTTCCCGGTGTTCACTTTTTAACGCAGGATTATTTTTTCTACCACAAATTCGCCGATAAAACTCTCGCCGTCGCTGTCATAGACTTCCCAGCCGGTAGCCATCTGGAAGTCTCCAAAGTCTGCGATCCGTATAATGGCTGAGCCTGATTCCCCTTCCGGGACGGCAGGCGGTTCCACGCTAAATTCAAAACTGTGAACAGTGGCGGAAAGCTCGCCGAAGGCTGCCGTTTCGGTACCGATGTGCTTGTGAGTTACGCCGGGTACGGGTTCTCTTCCAAGATCTGCGATATTATAAGCTTCAACCTGGTGAAATGGCACCATCACCATTGACATCATCGAGGCGGTAATCATTTGAGCTGTTTCAGCTTGAATTTCTTCGCCATTAGTTAGCAGGCGCCTGAACTCGCCGTCTCCATCTATCCACATTGTGAAACTACCTTCTCCTTCAATGCCAAACTCTATCTTGTCTGTTTGGACTCCGTCGACTTCTTCCGTCCCTAAATGGTTATAGTTTATATTGATTCTTTCCCCTCCGACTTCTCCCACGCTGTACTGGATTTCTTTAATCATGGCTACAAACTCCTGGTAGGTATCCGGAGCCACCCAGTGATCGGTTTCAAAAAGTACTTCCCCGGTATCTTCTGCCACTTCGACTTCTTCTTCAACATCAATTTCTTCAACCGGAGCTTCTTCTTCGAGCTCGGTTAGTTCATCAACCGCATCGGGGTCTTCCTCAGCCACTCCGCATCCGTAGACGGCAGCCATTAAAACCGCCATTATAAAAACCAACAAACTCAAACCTTTTTTCACTTTTCGCACCCGTCCTCTCTTGGTTTTTGTTAAGAAATATTCTTAACTATTGGAGCAATAATACCACGGCTTTAGTTGATGAAACAAGTTTGTGAGCTGGTTTATAATGAAGCGAGAGGAAGTCAGGCTGTGCAATAATTACTATTTCCAGCAACTAAAAGATTTTTAAGATAATGAAAGCAAATAAGGCGTTGGAAGCGTTTCAAACATTTGTAGATGTGCGGGAAGAGATTTAAAAAATTTGCTCGATTTTAACGGCGTGGTTGTATCAATCATGGGCACAACAGATATGTTCATTAACCGTGAAAACTATGAAGAGGCAAAATCAAACCTGCCCTATAACGCCCGATTTATCGAAGCCGGGGGGCTCAATCATTCCGATTTCGGCAGTTACGGGTTGCAAAGAAATGATGGTGAAAGCATTTTTTTTGAAGTAGAAGTGATCGAACTGACCTGTAAAGCTTTTAAAGTTCATTTTTAACTGTCCCACTACATGCCCTTAAACCGGGCTTTACGTTTTTCGATAAACGACTGCACTCCTTCCCGGGCGTCTTCGCTTTTCATGATTTCCTGCAGATCCGGTAGCAGGCGCTTAAGCGCCGCTTTTGGCCCCTCATGGCGGGCTGTGCGGGCTGAACACAGGGTGGCCTGCACGCCGAGCGGCGCCTGTTCCGCGATGGTATTTGCCAGGGCAAGGCCCCTGTTGAAATGTTCACCCGGGGCGGTTATCTCCTGGATCAGGCCCATGCGGTGTGCTTCTCCGGCGGTGATTTCATCTCCTGTCAGCAGGTAGCGCATGGCGTTGCTCCAGCCGATTTCTTCGTGTAGGCGCATTGTTGCACCGCCCACCGGGTAGATGCCTCTTTTTATTTCGATCTGGGCAAAACGGGCATCCGGGGAGGCCACCCGCACATCGGTAGTCAGCATCAACTCCAGGCCGATGGTATAGCAGATCCCCTGCACGGCCGTTACCATGGGCTTAGCAACCCTCCTGCTTTCATCCAGGCCCAGGGGATCACAAAATCCTTCCGGCAGTTCAGGGAACTGCCCGGTGCTGAATACTTCCACCCATTTGACCATGTCCAGGCCGGAAGTAAAGTGGTCACCGTGGGCGAACAGCATTCCGCAGCGGAGTTCGCGGTCGTAATGAAGCCTGCCCAGGGCTTCGGCCAACTGCATGTACATATCCGGATCAAAGGCGTTCATCTTCTCGGGCCGGTTGATTCCGATTAAAAGAATATGGCCTCTTTCTTCAACGGTTATTTTACTCACTGTTAAGGCCTCCTATGGTTTTAATAGTTTTTGTCTTCCTCGATTAGCAAAAACGGTTTAAAATGCCCCCGCCTGGAAACCATAAATAATAATCATGCCCAGCACACCGACCAGAAAAGTATAGAGCAGTGAAGGCAGGATGTTGCGCCTGATTACAAAGCCCTCTCGGCCGATAATGCCGCAAACCGCGCAGGCGGCAACTACATTGTGCACGGCAATCATGTTGCCGGTGGCTCCGCCGACCGCCTGCAAGGCGGTAACAATCGTTTGTGATATACCCAGGTCTGCGGCCACGCTGAATTGAAAGCCGCCAAACAAGATATTGGCCGTGGTATTCGATCCGGAAACGAATGCTCCCAGGGTGCCGACAAAGGGCGAAACCAGCGGCCATGTCCCCCCAACCCCTGCGGCGGCAGCCCGGGACATGACCATCAACATGCTGGGATACTCGGCTGCGTTGAGGTCAGTCTGGACGAGTACCCTGACCATGGCCAGGGCAAAAAACAGGGCGATGGCGGCGGGGGTAAGCTGCCTGATCGTTTGCCGCCAGGCCTCCAGGACCCGGCTGAAAGAAATTTTATGCAGGTAAACGGTGACCAGGGCAATCAGGAGAAAAGGTACGATGCCGGGGAGCCAGAGAGGTCTGATGATCCAGGCAATGCCTTCCTGGCCGAGTATATACCTCCATTCAACTGTAAAAGCCCTCAGCAGATCATCTAAGCCAAATAAGCCCAGCCTGGTAATAACCAGGATTATTGCCACAAGCACGTAGGGCATCCAGGCCCTGCTTGTGGACATGGCAGGCCTGTAGGTGCCGTCTCTGTCCTCTGCCTTTAGCGGTTCTCCCCAGTCTGCTTCCCATTCTTCCCGCTGCGGGAAATCCCAGGTTTCACCGGGCACCAGAAAACCGGCCCGGGCGGCGGAGATGACGAGGAACAGGCCGATCAGGCCTCCGACTACCGAGGGCAGTTCGGGGCCGACAAAATAAGCCATCAAGAAATAGGGGATGGTAAAACACAGGCCGGCAAAGACGGCAAAAGGCGCCGCCTGCAGTCCTTCGGCAAAGGACTTGTTTTTTCCATAGAAGCGGGTCAGCAGGCCTACCACCATAATGGGCAGGAACGTGCCCAGGATGCCGTGAAAGACAGCAGACCAGACCCCGACGTCGACCAGGAAATTTCTCATGGCCACGGTTTCGGGAAGCATACCGGAAACCGCTGTTTCTATACCGACGATAACAGGTGTACCTACCGCTCCGAAGGTTACCGAAGTGGAATTGAAGATCAGAGCGCACATTACCGCGGCCAGGGGAGGAAAGCCCAGCCCCATCAGCAGGGGGGCGGCTATGGCTGCCGGGGTGCCGAACCCGGCTGCGCCCTCGATAAAGGAGACAAACATCCAGCCGATAATCAGCACCTGGATGCGCCGATCCGGGGTGATTCCATCAAAGCCCCGGTTGATCACTTCAAGCGCACCGCTGTTTCTCATTGTGTTGAGAAGCAGGATTGCCCCGAAGACGATGAACAGAATGTCGAGGGCCGAGAGCATCCCTTCAAAAGTGGCGGCGATAACCCTAACCGGGTCCACCCGCCATACGGCCAGACCCAGCAGTGCGGCCAATCCCCAGGCAAGAGGCATAGCCTTTTTTGCCGGCCACATGAACCCGGCCATCAGAACAATGACCAGCAAAATGGGCAGGGCGGCGATCAAAGCAAGAAGGCCGACAGACATCGGTTATTTCCCTCCGGTTATATGTTCTTATTGCCTGGTTGTGCCTGAATTTAAAGCCCGATAAGCGTTAGCCGGGCACAGGCAGGACTGATCCGCCGTGGGGCATTACGTATGCCGGCGGAATCTCGCCTCCAAGCTGTGCGGTCGCAGTGCTTAAGGCCTCCTCAAGGGATCCTGCCCTGGTCATGCCCATGGAGCTGACCAACCCTGCGTCAAGGTCTGTTAAAACCACAACAGTGTTTTCTTCGGCAATAACTGCAGTGTGATAGCCCATGTAACCCCCGATGGTAAAACGCTCACGGAGGGAAGCTTCCCGTGCGGAGTTGCTGTCGTATTCAGTGAACATGGCCGCAAAATCGTCACTGCCGATACCTTCACGGCATTCACTGAGCAGGATCATGATCCCGCCTTTTTGCAGGGAAAAATGGGCGTTGTAGATGGTTTTATAAGTCTGGTAGAAGTTGATATCCTTAGGATAACCACCGCAGGAAGCAATAACCAGCGGGGCGGCTTCCGGGATTTTTAGCTTCATATGCCGATCTACGAAACGGCAGCCCTCTTTAAATGCGGAAATATAGTTGCCGGCTGTAACCATCGCTATTTTGTGTGCAGCTTCGTTGATTACCGTATTAACCAGGAAATCGGGGGCGGCCAGGTCTGTCCCCTGGTCCATATCATCGCTGCAGGGGTTGCCTTCCAGTTCGCCGGCCCGCACAGCAGGGTTAATTCCTCCGCCCGGTTCCGGGTGCAGAGCGAGAGTGTGGTTGCGCATAATCGTATCATAACCGGCCACACCCGGTATAATGGCCTTTTTGCCTCCTCCCCAGCCGGCCAGGAAGTGGTAAACAATCCCGCCGGTGAGCACGAGCCGGTCCGCTTCAACCACGCGGCGGTTAATCTTTACTTCGTTTCCGTAGCCGGTTGTTCCCAAACTTACCAGCTCTTCCTCCGCCCTGGCCCGGTGGTCTGCTACTTTTATCCTGCGGTAAACATCTTCTCCGACCAGCTTGCGGTGCTCGGCCGGTGTATGCTCCCTGTGATCACCGGTGGCGGAAATAATTAAAATATCGCTGTCTTCCACCCCTCCCCGGTTTAATTCATCGAGAATTGGCGGGAGCAGAACATGGTGCCTGACCCAGAGGCGAGTCATATCACCGATGACGATGCAGACCTTTTCGCCTTTTTTAACCAGCCGGGAAAGCGGAGCCGCATCCACCGGATTATTGAGCGCCCGGCGCACCTCTTCTTCTTCCGAGGCGGGGCAGGCCATGGGTTTGCCCTCCAGTAAACCTTTAACTTTTTGCTCCGGCAGGACGAAACAACATTCCCCGTCTCCGTAGGGAAGCTTAAATTCTACCATATTAAGGCCTCCGTCAAAGTGGCCGGCCGGTGCCGGCAAACCGGCTAAATTGTTGGACCGGCCGGGCTAAAGATCGAAAATCTTGCCGGGGTTTAAAATATTGTTGGGGTCGAGAGCCCTTTTAATGCTTTTCATCGCTTCAATTTCGGTTTCCCCGAGTACCAGCGGCAGGAACTGCTTGCGTTTACTGCCAACGCCGTGTTCCCCGCTGATTGTTCCACCCAGCCTGTTGATTTCCCGGTAAAGATCGGAGAGCAAAGCGGGCAGGATTTTCTGCCACTGCTCTTCGGTGTGGTCGGGGTTTTTGACCACGGTGGCATGCAGGTTGCCGTCTCCGGCATGCCCGTAGCAGGGTATAAAGAGATCGTATTTGTTTGAAAGCTCCTCCAGGATTGGCAGGACCTGCGGGATAGTGCTTACAGGCACCACTATATCTTCCAAGGACTGCCGGGGGCTGATCGCCTTAAAAGCCTCGGCGGCGTTCCGGCGGAGTTTCCAGATCCTTTCCTGGTCGGTGGGGGTTTGGGCTACAAAAGCATCCAGGGCACCGTTGCCCGTGCAGAGGTCCCCGATATCCAGGCATTCGTTGAGGATCTGTTCTTCGTCATTGCCGTCCACCTCGATGATTAAGAAAGCCCCGGCGTTCTTGTACTGCTCCAAACTTTCACCTAAATGTTTACAGCTGGTTTCCAGGGTAAGGCGGTCCATGAATTCGATCCCGGTAGGGGTAACCCCCACTTCCGTCATAATTTTGGGTACTACGTCAATTGCCGTTTGCAGGTCTTCAAAGAGCACCATCATGTCTATTTTGGCCCTGGGCAACGGTATCAGCTTGACGATTATTTTTGTAAATATACCTAAAGTTCCTTCAGAGCCGACCATCAAACCGACCATGTTGTACCCGGTTACATCTTTAACCCGCTTGCCGCCAAAAAATGCGATTTCACCAGAAGGCATTACTACTTCCAGGCCCAAAATATATTGCCCGGTAACGCCGTACTTGATCGCTTTGCCTCCGCCGGCGTTTTCCGCGACATTGCCGCCCAGGAAACAGGTTAAAAGGCTCATCGGGTAGCCGGCAAAGAAAAGACCTTCTTTTTCTACTTCGGCGCTGAAGTCGTTGGTAATGATACCCGGCTCGGCCACCGCCATCATGTTGGCCCTGTCAATTTCCAGGATGCGGTTCATCCGCTCCACGGAAAGAAGAATGCCGCCCATAACCGGGACCCCGCCGCCGGACAGGCCGCTTTTAGCGCCCTGGGGCGTTACCGGAATTAATTCCCGGTTGGCCAGCTTCATAATCGCGGATATCTCTTCTGCACCGTCCGGCTTAACCACTACCTCGGGCATACCGTGATATTCTTCTTCCGCCACTTCGTCATGCGAATAATCTTTCAGCTTTTCCTCGTCATCAACCAGTACATGTTTTTCTCCGACAATTTGCTTCAGCTCTTCAACTGTTTCCGGGGTTACTTTATTGTAGTGCGGCACACCAGGACCTCCTCAATGTAGCAGGGGGACGGGGTACCTGCTACATATTTTCTTGTTATCTTTTAATCAGGCCAAATATAATATCGTTATAACACCGTAGAGTAAGGGATGCGGCTAAAAAATATGTAGCAGGTACCCCGTCCCCCTGCTACATATTTCTTGATCGGAGCTGTAAATTCCTCTTTAAGCTTCGGCCCTCTGCTTGGGATTGACCGGGATTGAAACCGGGCAGACATATGAACAGAGTCCGCAGTCAATGCAAGAGTCTATGTTCAGCCTGTCAAGCTCCCCGGTTTTGCCTTTTTCCAGGGCTTCCAGGAGAAGCGACGGATAGATATCCACCGGGCATACCGCATCGCAGTAGCCGCAGCGAATGCACGGGTATGGGTTGGCAAAGGGGTAGGGATCATCGGGCGTAAGGGCGACCACACCGGCAAAACATTTTAATAACGGCACTGCCGTGTCGCGGGCTCCTTTACCCATCATTATCGATCCCAGGATTACGCGGTCGAAATCCTCCGGAGAAACTCCCATGTAGCTTAAAATATGTTCCACCGGTGTGCCCATTCTTACCCACAGGTTCCGTCCCCCGGTTTCCCTGGAATAAAAAGTAATGCCGCGGCCAATGAGCGGTTTGCCTTGGGTAACGGCTTCGGCAACTGCGAGGCAGGTGGCCACATTATGCACAACTACGCCGACATCCGGGGGAAACTTGTCGGTGGGCACTTCCCTGCCCAAAAGCTCACGGACCAAAAGACGTTCACTGCCTACGGAATAGGAAGGCCTGATATGGGCGATATTTATTTTCCGTTCATTTAAGAGCTGTTCGAACCGGGGCAGCTCGCCTTCCGATGTTCTGGTGGCAAAGGTAGTTTCCAGGGTCCCCAGGGCGCGCGCCATGATCTCTATACCCCGGATCAGTTCCTCGGGCTGCTCAAGCACCAGCCGCACGTCACAGGCAAGGTTGGGATCGCTTTCTTTGGCGTTGATGATCAGATGGTCAACGTCGGAGCCCCTGGACAACTTTACATGGGCGGGAAAAGCGGCGCCACCCAGGCCCACTATGCCCGCTTCACGGACTCGCTCGGTGATCTGTGAGGGGCTCAACGTCCCGGGATTTGGATGCTCCGCCATAGACGTCCATTCTTCTTCGCTTTCCGCTTCGATGATCACTGCCTGTTCCGGATTGCCGGAAATGGGATGCGGAAGTTCTTCAAACCCGGCCACCCTGCCGGTTATTGGGCTGTGAACCGGAACCGTGAGCGGCTCATCGCCTTCTGATATTTTTTGGCCTGTTTTCACCCGGTCACCTTCTTTAACCAGCGGCTGCCCGGGTGGCCCGACATGCTGGTTTAAGAAAACCGTCGCTGTCGGGGGCGGAGGAATCTCTTCAAAGGGGCTTTGTTCCAGGCCCAGTTTCATTTTGGCATCCACACGGAAGCCGTTTTTTTCTTCGTAATATCTACGCATTTTGTATACCTCCTTCACGGCCTATAGCTTTTTTGTGGCCGATTCTGTCAAACAAAGGAGTAAATAAATTTAAGACAACCAGGGCGATAATCGATCCGCCCAGCACTCCGGAAAGTTGTAGTATAAAGGTTAAAACAGCCAGTACTATGCCGAAAAGGAACTGACTTTTCTCCGGCATCGGCGTAGATTGCGGCTCGGTGGCCATGAAAAACGCCAGGAAAATAGTGCTTCCCGTGAAGACATGCAGGGCAATGCGCGATACCGGGTCTCCCCCGGTAAAAAGGCCCATCCCCGCAGACAATGCGGTCATAATAAGCAGGAAAGCGAGAGGGATGCGCCATTTAAGCCTGATCCACCAGCAGGCAAAGATTCCCGCCACCAAAACCCCCACTCCAGAGGCGCCGCCGATCCAGCCATGGGTTTTCCACAAGAACAGACTCTGCTCGGCAGTCATGGTATCCGTCTCGTAAAAAGCAATGGCATCGGCAAACCCACCGGGTGTAAGCAAATCCAGGTCCAGGTGGTGGGGATGGTAGAGCATACCCAGCCGCAGGGGGTCTTCAAGAAACAGCAGCAGCGAAAGCACCGTTAAAAGCACCGCCTTCGCCGCGGCAGCCGGGTTGAGATATTTGCGGGAAAAGATTCTGCCCTGCAGGTATTTAAAAACCACCATGGCCAACCCGGCCACGCCAATTGTCACGGTGTAAGGAGATCCTGCCGGCATGCTTAACCCAACGATCAAGGCCAGCACCAGCGGTGATGCAGGCGTGGGATATGAAACTCTACGACCTGTTTTACGTTCCAATAGCTGAATAATAAAGTGTAGAACCAGCACTGTGCCCAGAGAAATGAGTATTTGCCACAGGGCATCCAAACCTATGGCGGCCACCCCCAGGACCAGGGGGATTAACATGACCGCACCGGTTTTGAGCATGACTTTGTCTTTGCTTTCGCCAAGGGCAATGTGGGGTGGCAGGTCCGGCCTCAAGCTGTGCCTGCTTTCCTTTGGCTCAATCATGGTTTACTCCTCCCTTGATACTGTTTAACGGAGAAAAAAGCAAACTCCTGAGTATAATGAGAACTTTTCTTGTTGTAATGTTAAATAAATAATAACATATAGAATTACTATAGTTCAACTGCTAATGCCAAACCGGCTGAAGACTCAGGCAGCGCGCCGCTTCTAAACAGTGCTATTGCTCAACGGGTTATGCTGTGCGTGGCGTGGTTGATCACTGTAACAGAAAATTGCTATAATTGCTAAAGACACAAGCTTTATTTATCTTCTTCCCCGGAGTTATTTTTTAGCTTGCAAAAAACTCAACTGGCATTACCGCTTCGTACAGTGAAAGCAAGAAAGGAGAATTGCAATGCCGGACAATGAAAAGTCCAAAGAAGCGAAGGAGTTTCACACCGACGTTCCCCAGAAAACGGAAGGGTTTTTTCTCAAAGGATCCAATTCACTGGATTGGGGCATGAAAAACAGGCTTGCGCGTATTTTTAACCCCGAAAGCGGCCGAACCGTTATGCTGGCGATCGATCACGGCTATTTTCAGGGTCCCACCAGGGGCCTGGAGCGCGTCGATATCAACATTCTGCCGCTGGTTCCATATGCGGACACTTTAATGCTGACGCGGGGCATTTTGCGAACCATCATTTCCCCCTCGATTTCACAATCTATCGTGCTCAGGGTTTCCGGCGGCACCAGCGTTTTAAAGGAACTCTCCAATGAGGAAATTGCCGTCGACATAGAAGATTCTATTCGGCTTAATGCTTGCGCCATGGCGGTGCAGGTTTTTGTCGGAGGCGAATACGAGCGGCAGTCGATCATCAATATGACCAGGATGGTGGACACGGGAACGCGCTACGGTATTCCTACCCTGGCTGTAACCGCCG
>PUNU01000008.1 GCA_003551865.1 Syntrophomonadaceae bacterium | reverse complement strand
ATCCATCCAGGAGTCCCCCAGATAACCGGAAAAAATATAGGCGACCACTGCAGATGCGGCTGAAAAGTAAATGACCAGGCGGCGCGGGGTGATATATTGCATCGCCCCGGTAGCCATCAACTTTTCCCGCAGGGCCAGGTTGGGGAAGCTTAATATATAGCGCCTGGTCAGCATCAGGTTGGCAAATATGAAAGCAAACAAGAAGATAAAACCGCCAATACGCATCCCCCAGCGGGTGAGGTGCTGGGTCCAAAAAACCTGCTCCATGTCCAGGTCCACAAACCAGAGCAGATCAAGGTAAAAGTTGGTCCCGGCCATCAACACCGCAAAAAAGACGACCAGAACGATTAAAATCAGGATAAAACGACTGCGCAAGTAAATCCCCTCCGTAAAAAATAAATACCGTTTTTCACCGGTTTATTATATTCTGCCGACAACTGCCCGGGAGTTAATATTTTTTGCCGGGCCAAATAACCCCGGTGGGCAACGCGTGATCTAATATTAGCCCAACCGGGGTTCCCTTGTCAAAAAAACTCAAGTTTATTATTTTATAATGGACATACCTGAACTCGTGCCGATCCTGGTCGCCCCGGCTTTGATCAACCGCCTGAATTTTTCCGGGGTGTTTACTCCTCCGGCGGCTTTAATTCCCATTTCGGGGCCGACCGCTTCACGCATCAACCGGACATCGGCGATAGTTGCCCCGCCGGGGCCAAAACCGGTCGAAGTTTTGACAAAGCGGGCTCCTGCTTCTTTGGCCAGGCGGCAGGCCAGGTTCTTTTCTTCATCCGTTAGCAGGGCGGTTTCCAGGATTACCTTGACTGTCCTGCCTTCGGCTGCGCGGACCACCGCCTTAATGTCATTTAAAACGTAGCTGTCCTCCCCATTTTTTAGGGCTCCCACGTGTATAACCATATCGATTTCTACAGCGCCCCCGGCTACGGCTTCAGAAGTCTCGTATGCTTTAACCGCTGTAGTAGTGGCGCCCAGCGGAAACCCGACAACCGAACTAACCTTGATTCCGCTGCCTTTGAGCTCTGCAACCGCTGTTTTCACATAGGATGGATTGACACAAACCGAGTAAAAACGGTTCTCGCGTGCTTCCAGGCAAAGCCTGATGATATCCGCCCTGGTGGCTTCCGGTTTGAGCAAAGTATGGTCGATATAGCCGGCCAATTCTTCAGACACATCCATCATCCCCTTAAAATTTGATGCATTCGTAAACCAGGGGAGCCTTTTCCTCTTTGCTGTCCTGCAGTTCATAAGCAGAAAACACTTTTTTTATCACGGCCTCTACCGCGTCCCGTTCGGTATCCTCCCGTAAATGCAAATAAGCGAGGGTTTCTCCGGCTTCCACCAGGTCGCCTACTTTCTTTTCCAGGGTAATCCCCGCTGCGGGATCAATGGGAGCGTCTTTTTTTTCCCGCCCGGCGCCCAGGACCATGGCCGCCTCTCCGACAGCCTGTGCTCTTAAACGGGCGACATAGCCGCCTCGGGCTGCTTTGACCGCTTTCTGCACTGCCGCGTGGGGCAGCAGGGAAAGATCATCTGCCACCCCGGGAGCACCACCCTGGTTGGCAATCATTTCTTTAAACTTGTCCAGGGCGGCGCCACCGGCAATCAATCCGCTCAACACCTCCCCGCCTTCCTCCGGGTCCCCAACTGCTCCGGCCAGGGCAAGCATAGTTCCGCCCAAACTCAGGCAGAGTTCTTCCAGGTCGGGCGGACCTTTGCCCTGCAAGGTTTTGACAGCTTCTTCCACTTCAAGAGCATTGCCAACGGCTCGCCCCAGGGGTTGATCCATGGCGGTAATTACAGCCACCGTCCGCCGGCCGGCCCGGTTGCCGATACGAACCATTAAACCGGCCAGTTCAACAGCCCGGCTGCGTTCTTTTATAAATGCTCCGTCTCCGGTTTTAACATCGAGGACCAGGGCGTCGGCTCCGGCAGCAAGCTTTTTGCTCATAATGCTGGCGGCAATGAGAGGCAGGCTGTCCACAGTGGCGGTAACATCCCGCAGGGCATAAAGCATTTTGTCGGCCGGGACAAGTTTACCGGTCTGGCCGGCCACGGCCACTCCGACTTTTTTTACGGCTGATACAAGTTCATGCGGGGCCATATCCGTTTTGAACCCGGGTATGGATTCCAATTTGTCCAGGGTGCCGCCGGTATGCCCAAGACCCCTTCCCGAAAGTTTGGCTACGGGCATCCCGGCGGCCGCAACCAGCGGTACCAGCACCAGGGTAGTGGTATCACCCACACCCCCGGTGCTGTGTTTATCCACTTTAACCCCGGGGATCTCATCAAGTTTGATCGTTTCCCCGGAATTGATCATCGTCATTGTCAGGTGAAAAGTTTCTTCTTCGGTCATACCCTGAAAGTAAACAGCCATAGCCATTGCCGCCATCTGGTAGTCGGGTATACTGCCGTTTACATACCCTGAGACCAGGAACTCAATTTCATCTTTGGAGAGCTCCCCGCCATTACGTTTTTTTAAAATTAGATCGTATACTTTCATCTTTTCCGCCTTTTCACGCTCATCGTAAGTGGTCTGGCCTCTTGCAGTGCGGCGCAATATCCAGGAATTGGCGGCCCCAGGGGGACGGTTCGAGCGTTCCGAAGCGCAGCGAAGGCCGAAGGAAAATAGATGGAACCGCCCCCTATAACATAGCGGACAATAATGATGTAGGCGAAAGTTGCGCTTTAGTGCTAGCGCCCTGTCAATTAAGTTTGTTCTGTTTTTGATTCACAGCTGTTGCAAGCCGGCGCTCACGAATCGCTCACCAGGAATTGTCACGGCTCGCTTTATGTTCGCTTCCGGCTTGCAACATCTCTTATAAATAGAGAGTTGTTGTAAAAATTGCCAAATTACGCTCTTAATACATTGACAGGCCACTAGTAAATAGTGATCAACCCTGCTATGTTGTTGAAGGTCGCTTCACCGATGCCGCTGACATCCATGATTTCAGTTGGATCGGAAAAGAACCCGTGTTTTTCGCGGTGATTGACAATTTGTTCGGCCCGGACTTCTCCGATGCCGGGAAGCTCTGTCAATTCGGCGGCGGTGGCGTGATTGATATTAATTTTTGAAGGGGCCGCCGAGCTGCCGTTTGCGGGAGTTTCGCCGGCCCGGCGGACATAGATCTGTTCACCGTCCAGCAGGGGACGGGCCTGGTTTAAAGTTTCATAGTCGGCGTCTTCATTAAAGCCACCGCCCGCTTCCAGCAGTTCATAAACCCTTGAACCGGTTGGCAAATGATAGACACCGGGGTTTTTCACAGCCCCTGCAAGGTGGACAATTATTAATTCTGGCTCGGCATCTTCGCGTGCTTCTTCTTCGATCTGGCCGGCCTGGATAATTTCCGGAGTTGGCGCCGCCACCTCGACTGCACGCCAAATTACACCGACAATTATAAGCAGCACCAGCAATCCCAAAACTATTTTTTCCTTCAGACCGGCTTCGAAACCCACGGCATCAGCTCCTTCAGACCGTGTTATTAATACAGCCTTACAATTAATTCGCTCCCGGGCCTTCTTTCCCTTCTAACAAAACAAACCCGGCACCCGGCTTATAATCATTCCCTGAAAAACTGTTCAAGGATAAGTATAAGCCGGGTGCCGGAGTTTATGTCCGGGCTTTCACCGGAACGGGTGGAAAGTTATTCTTTCTTTTTCGAAGACTCTTCTACTTTCTCTTCCTCTTCCTCTTCCTGAGGCACTTCCAACCCAAGCACGTTAATGTTTATGGCCGTTACCGTCAAACCTGTAGTATTCTCCACATTGTCACGAATTTGTTTTTTCAACTTATCGGTGGCCTCGACAATCGAAGTGCCGTACTCCGCAATAACACTCAAGTCAATTGTTACCTTGTCTTCGTCCACGCGGACCTTGATTCCCTTGGTCAAATCACTGCGTCCAAGCTTTTCAGCGATTCCACCGACTATGCCTCCGCTCATTCCGGCAATACCGGGAACATCGCTGGAAACTATCCCGGTTATGATAGCGATTACATCAGAAGATATGCGGATGCTGTCGCCTTCTTTTGAAGGGTCGGGCTTCAAAACTGCTTCCTGCTTTTCTTCTTTCTTCTTGTTGTTTTTTTCATGTTCGGTCATCAAAATTTCCTCCTTTTAGTTAAATATTTAAAGACAGGTTTCCCTTAGCCAGCAAAAAGACTGTTCTTCCTAATAGAAGCAGGTACTTTGTTTACAGCTAAGAAGAAATCCCGAAGAAACGGAGAATTACAATTGGCAACTTTATATACCATTATATAAGCTGAATGTAATATTGTCAAGCTGAATGACTATATAGCGTGGATATTTAGAATATTTTAACGGGCAACAATATTAACAAGCCGCCCGGGAACGGCAATGGTTTTGACCACTTCTTTGCCGGCTAAAAGCTCTTCAATACGCTCATTGCGGCGGGCTTCTTTGATCAGCTCCTCCTCCGAAGAATCGGCGGGAACGGTTACCCGGCCGCGCACCTTGCCGTTGATCTGGACCACTACTTCCACCTGGTCCACCTGTAGCATGCCGGGATCATACTGCGGCCAAAACTGCCGATGCACACTTTCTGTATGGCCCAGCCAGTGCCACGAGTCTTCGGCAATATGCGGGGCAAAAGGTGCCAGAAGAATAACCGCCTTGTCCAGGGCTTCTTTCAGCACATTTTGACTGCCTCCCCCGGGGCCGACCGCCTGCTTGTAGGCATAAATGTCATTAACCAGCTCCATAATAGCGCTGATAGCCGTATTGAAATTGAAGCGCTCTTCAATATCATAAGTCACTTTTTTTATGGCTGAATGGATACTGCGCTTTAGCTTCGCTTCTTCTTCTCCCTGCCCGGCGCCACTGGTTTCGCCCGGCATCTCTTCCATGCACTCCTTAACCAGGCGCCAGACGCGGCGTAAAAAACGGTAACAGCCTTCGACTCCCTGGTCATTCCAATCAAGGTCTTTTTCAGGCGGAGAAGCAAAAAGGATAAACAACCGGCCGGTGTCGGCTCCGTATTTTTCCACTATTTCATCGGGGGTTACCACATTGCCCTTTGATTTTGACATCTTTGCTCCGTCTTTGTAGACCATCCCCTGGGCCAAAAGGCGGCTGAACGGCTCTTCTACATTTAACATTCCGGCATCATAAAGGACCTTGGTAAAAAAGCGGGCATACAAGAGATGCAAAACGGCATGTTCTATCCCGCCAATGTACTGGTCGACAGGCATCCAGTAATCGGCCGCTTCGTTGTCAAAGGGCGCATCAGAACAATTCGGGCTGGTAAATCTTAGAAAATACCAGGAGGAACAAATAAATGTGTCCATGGTGTCCGTTTCACGGCGGGCCTCTCCGCCGCACTGCGGGCAGGTGGTGTTCACATAATCGGGATAATGGGCCAGGCTGGGCACCCTATCGCCGGAAAGCTCAACTTCCATGGGCAGCTCTACCGGCAGTTCAGCAGTGGGAACGGGTACGGTACCGCATTGCTCGCAGTAAACGATCGGTATCGGGGCACCCCAGTAGCGCTGTCGGGAAATCAACCAGTCACGGAGGCGGTAAGTAACCCGAAAACAACCCATGCCCTGCTTCTCCAAATGTTCGGTCACCTTTGTTATGCCCTCAATATTGTGGAGTCCGTCAAACGGGCCTGAATTAACCATATGCCCTTCACCAACATAGGCTCCCTCAACGGTATCATCGGTCAGCTTACCTCCTTCAGGCTGAATGACTACCCGGACAGGCAGATTGTACTTGCGGGCAAAATCAAAATCCCTCTGGTCGTGAGCCGGCACTCCCATTACAGCCCCGGTTCCGTAGGCCATTAATACATAGTTGCCTACCAGGATCGGCACCTCTTCCCCGTTGATCGGGTTAACGGCATGACGCCCGGTAAACAGGCCAACTTTCGGAGATTCTTCGGCGGTGCGTTCAATTTCACTTTCCTGCTTGACCCGGGATACAAAATCAAGCACTTCTTTTTCCTGTTCTGTCCCTTCGACCAGGGGGAAAACCAGTGGATGCTCGGGGGCGAGGACCATGTAGGTAACCCCGAACAGGGTATCGGGGCGGGTTGTAAAAGTGCGGATCTCTTCTTCTGGAAACTCTTTTACTTTAAAAGCAATCTCCGCTCCCTCACTGCGGCCAATCCAATTTTGTTGCATCAATTTAACCCGCTCAGGCCAGTCGTCAAGTATGTCCAAATCATAAAGCAAACGTTCGGCATAATCGGTAATGCGTAAAAACCACTGTTCCAATTCCCTGGACTCCGCTACAGAGGAACAGCGCCAGCACAAACCCTTCTCCACCTGTTCATTGGCCAGCACGGTCTCACAACCGGCACACCAGTTCACAGCGGCTTTTCTTTTATAAGCCAGGCCCCTTTCGTACATTAGCAGGAAAAGCCATTGAGACCAGCGGTAGTAATCGGGTGACGAAGTATTGATCTCCCGGTGCCAGTCGTAGCTGACCCCCAGCCTGATCTGTTGTTTTTTCATGTGCTCTATGTTCTGCGCCGTCCACCAGGCCGGGTTTACGTTATTTTCAATAGCGGCATTTTCCGCCGGCAGGCCAAAAGCATCCCAGCCCATAGGATGGATAACGTTATAATCACGCATGCGTAAAAAACGGGCCAGGACATCACCTATTGAATAAACGCGCATGTGGCCCATGTGCAGTTTGCCCGACGGATAGGGAAACATCTCCAGGACATAGTATTTTGTTTTCGCGTGGTCTATTTCCGAGCGGAATGAATCCTGCTTCTTCCATTCCTGCTGCCAGTATTCCTCGATCTTCGCCGGATCGTAGCTTGTCATCTGCATATCCCTCCATCTGGAATAAAAAAACCCGCCCGGCTAAGGGACGGATTTATACCCGCGGTACCACCCTTTTAGGTCAACATTTTGGTGGAGCTGGCGGGAGTTGAACCCGCGACCTCTTCCATGCCAAGGAAGCGCGCTCCCACTGCGCCACAGCCCCACGTTTCATTGCCCGCTTGATACCGTTAACGCCGGTTTTACGGCAGCGGATACTTCAAGTTCACCGCGGCTGCTCCGGGACGAGTTCGGCAGTTACACCTTCCGCTTTTCACCAACCACCGGCTCTCTGAGGAGGCTTGACTGCTTACTGCTTCCCTTCATCGAACATTCTATGGTACCTCGAGTACATTTAACATTATATGCACGGTGTTGAACCTTGTCAATAGCAGCGGCATAAAAGCAGTTTATCCATCAAAATCCATAAATACGGCATATCCACAGCCTTCTATTCCCAGTGAATGGGCCTTGGTAAACCATTTTTAGGCTATAGCTATGAATTTGTTCCCGGGCGGCCCGGAGGTGGCGGTAAGATAACGGGCTCTGCCGGAATTTATTCAACTGTGGATAATTCAATTAGATGTGATTCACCGGTTTGCATCTCTATAATCAACAGTCGGTCAGCCGGCAGGACACCGTCCAGACCGGCCAGTATTTTAACCGCTTCTCCGACCTGCCATGAAGCCAGCATTGCCGGGGTAAAAGCCGGGTTGCCGACCCGCACTTCAATCCCTTTCTCTGCGCCTCCGGCATTGGGACCGTAGATTGCTGACAACAGGGGTTTTCCAGGCCTGATAACGGCCAACTGACCCAAAAAGCCGGCAATGGCGCCGTGAACCATGGTAACGCCAAGCTCACTGCAAACCTTCTCCAGTGCGAAACGGGAAGGCAGGTTATCCAGGCAGTCAAGAACGAGATTACAGTTTCTAAAAATCCCCGGCAGATTGGAGGCATCACCCCGTAAATTGTGAGCTTCGACCTCCGCCGCTCCGTTTACCTCACCGATCCGTTTTGCCGCCGCCTTGGCTTTCGATTCCTGCAGGTTCTTTTCCGTCGCATACAGCTGACGGTTTAAATTGCTTTCCGTGAAGCTGTCACTGTCAACAACAATCAACTTTCCAATACCCATCCGGGCCAGCAGTTCCAGGGCAAAACCGCCCAGGCCTCCTGCTCCGACGACTCCGACAGACGAAGTAAGCAGTTTTTTTTGGCCGGCGGCACCAAGGATGCCGATACTGCGCTGGTAACGCTCCGGGATAATTTCGTTCTCCAGGGCGGAAATCTCGATCAGACGCGGTTGAACGGCATATTTTCGAGCCAACTCTCCGGTAACGGCCAGCGACAGCAGGCGGTAACTTTCTCCGGCCGGATCAGTGCCTTCAACAGCAGCCTCTGCTACAGCCTTTTCCAGTTTACTCTCATCCATCTTTAGACTCACCTGCAATCACAAATAACCCTGTTATTCGAAAAAGCTCCAGATTATTTGCCCGGTTCTTCCAATTTAACCATGGGAGATTCAGACCACAGTCTCTCCAGGTCGTAAAAAGCCCTGGCTTCCGGCTGGAAAATGTGGATCACCACTGCCCCGTAATCCATGACCACCCACCAGCCTTCGCGGTAGCCCTCTATCCTCAATGCATAGTAGCCTGCTTTTTTCAGTTTCTCGGACAAATGGTCGCATATTGCGTGCACCTGCACTGCCGAAGTCCCGGTTCCGATCAAAAAATAATCGGCAATAATCGATGCCTGGCCAACTTCGAGCAGGCACATGTCCTGCACTTTTTTTTCCGCGGCCAGCCGAACAGCGAGTGAAGCAAGCTTACGGGAGCCATTCTCTGGTTCCCGAATCAAATAGAACCACCTCCTATTTAGAAATCAGTCCACCAGCAGGCTGTTCCTGAATTCAACCGAGCGGGGGTGAAGAAATAGTCTTCTGCGGACGACCGAGCAGATCGCGGTGTCGACCGCGGCAAGAAGCGCCTTATCCAGATCTTCAGCGGCAATCTGCCTGATTTTTTCCGCCCCCTCATAATCACGCCCGGGCTCGATATAATCGGATAAGTAAATTATTTTTTCCAGCAGAGACATACCGCTGCGGCCGGTAGTATGATAGGCAACGGCATCAAGAATCGACTGGTCGGTTATCCCCAGTTCTTTCTTTATTAGAGCGGCGCCAACCGGTGCATGCAGCAGCTTATTCGAACTCAGAGTAATCCAGTCCAGCTCCAGGCCGAGCTCTTCGGTCCATTGCAGCAGCTGTTCATAGTTGTATGCTTTGCCGTAATCGTGCAGAAGCCCGGCAAGATAAGCCACTTCTTCGGAGGCCCCGTAACGTTCAGCCAGGTATACAGCCGCTTCAGCTGCCTCTAAAGAATGCCTGTAAAACCGCGGCGGCAATTTTTCCTCGATTATTTTTCGGTATTGTTCAAATGTCATATAAAATACTCTGCTAAACTGCCCGCTTAAATTCAGTAAAAATATATATAAGTACTTTGCGGTGCAGCAAACTGAACAGCCAGCTAATACAGTTTAAGCTGTTACTGTTCCCTGGGCTTCGCTTCATTTACAACCAGCTTACGCCCGTCAAGCTCGGCTCCGTTCGTTTTTTCCATAATTTCTTCCATGATGTCCGCGTTTACTTCCACAAAACCGTAGCCGCGCGATCGGCCGGTAGCCCGTTCGGTTATAATGCGACATTCATGGACTTCACCATACTGGGAAAAAAACTTTTCCAGCTCGTCTTCCTTGGTACTCCAGGGTATGTTTCCGACATACAAAGTTTTGATCATTTAAGCATTCGCCTCCTTGGATCTATTATAACCTATTTTTTAGATAAACAAACCGCTTTTTCTTCAACCGGCCGGATAAAGCCCGTGTTTTTTTATATACTGTTCCACCGGCTCCGGGGTCAGATACTTAATCGTCTTGCCGAGGGCCACCCGTTCCCTGATAAAAGTGGATGAAACAGCCAGGGCGGGTATTTCAAGAAGGTGCACCCGGTTTACCATCTCCGGACAGTTCCGTCCCAGGGTTTCCCGAAATCGTTCCAGCGAGTAACCGGGTCGTGATACGGCAATAAATGTGCATAGGCGTAAAAGCTCTTCGTAATCCTTCCAAGTAAATATTTCCAGTATGGCATCGGCGCCGGTTATAAAAAACACTTCGGGGTTAACATTCTCACCAAGGGCAAAATGCCTCACCGTGTCTATTGTATAGGTGGTTTTTTTTGCATCAATTTCGATCCTGGAAACAAAAAAGGCGGGATTTGACATAACCGCAAGCGATGCCATCAGGTAACGGTGCTCAGGCGATGAAATGCTCTGCGCCTCTTTATGTGGAGGTGTTCCGGTCGGCACAAAAACCACATAATCGAGTTCAAACTGCTGCCTCGCTTCCTCGGCGGTAACCAGGTGCCCCATATGGATGGGATCAAATGTTCCACCCATCAGGCCCACTTTCAAAATTGCCCCTTTATCATTATTAAGATTGAAAAACAAAGTCGGCAGCTCCTTTACCCGGTTATTCATAGTAATAAAATTCTTCATTGCCAATACGCACTGTATCACCTTCCTTAATGTCCATCTTCTTTAATTCCCTGTTTAGGCCGCTGCGCCGACAAAAATTTTGAAAACGGCGCAGTGCCTCTTCACTGTCAAAATCAGTCCGGGCAGCCATTCTTTCGACTGCAGCTCCGCTGACATGAAACACATCACCAATTTTTTCAATTACCAGGGGGGATTCTTCATCAGTTTTTCCGGGCGTGATCACCGGATCAGGTTCCTCTTCTTTCTTCTCTAAAGTCAGTTCTTTCACCCTCCGGTGCAAAAAGTGAACCAGTTCGTCCAGTCCTTCGCCGGTAACTGCTGATATACCGAAGACAGGGTGAGCTTCGTCTTCGGCAATTGAACGCCGCAGATTCAGCAAATTATCTGCGCTGCCGGACAGATCAAGTTTACTGCCGACAACCACGCACGGATAATCAACCAGTTGTGAATCGTAACTGGAAAGTTCGTCTTTTAACATATAATAGGCATCAACCGGTCCGGGCTCTGCATTCGGGGAGAGATCGATTAAGAAAAGCAGGAGGAGATTTCTTTCAACATGACGCAAAAAACGGTGACCCAGCCCCGCACCTTCATGAGCACCTTCAATCAGGCCGGGCAAATCGGCAGCCACGAAGCTGCCTTCATGATCGACTTTAACTACACCGAGGTTGGGAGACAGGGTGGTAAAAGGATACGAAGCCACTTTAGGTTTTGCATCTGTAATCCGTTTAAGGAGTGTAGACTTGCCGGCATTGGGTAAACCGACAAGGCCGACCTGGGCCACCAGCTTCAATTCAAGGTTTATTTTTCTTTCTTCGCCAGGCAGGCCTTTTTCAGCCAGGCGCGGTGCTCGCCGCTTTGAGGAAGCAAAACGGGCGTTTCCTTTCCCGCCCTTGCCCCCGGCAGCAACCAGGGCTTTTTGGCCGGCGGCGGTTAGATCGGCCATAAGCATGCCTTCTTCATCGCGCACAACCGTTCCCGGGGGCACCTCTGCAATCAGGTTTTTGCCTCTGGCACCGTGCCGGTTTTTACCCCTGCCGTGCCCTCCGTCTCCCGCCTTGAGGAGGCGGCGGTAGCGCAGATCAAGAAAACTGTGTTTTGAAGGGTCGGCGTAAAGATAAACATTCCCGCCATCACCGCCGTCACCTCCGTCCGGTCCGCCCCGGGGGACATATTTTTCACGGCGAAATGAGGCCGCACCGTTCCCTCCGCGGCCCCCTCGGACCTCAATCTCCAATTCATCTACAAACATTGGGTTACGATCACCTGCAGCGCCGGCAAAATAAGTGCAGTAAAGCAAAGGTCCGGGCTTAACCCGGACCGGAGGACTCAAGGGCTAGCCGATTACGGCTGCCTCTTCCGGATATACACTGACCTGCTTTTTGGCACGGCTGTTATGTTCAAAAACTACACGTCCGTCGGTTTTGGCAAAAAGGGTATCATCGCCGCCTTTTCCGACATTAATTCCCGGGTGAATCCGCGTACCTCTCTGCCGAACAATAATACTGCCGGCCTTGACCAGTTGGCCGCCGTAACGCTTTACCCCCAGCCTTTTGGCATTGCTGTCACGGCCGTTTCGTGAACTGCCTACGCCTTTTTTATGTGCCATTTTAAAACACCTCTCTTTTCTGCCGTTAAGTTTCAAACCGGAACCGGTAATGATTACCGGCAGTTAATACTGTTAATCAAAACTTCGGTATAAGGTTGGCGATGCCCCTGCTTTCGGCGGTAATTCTTCTTCGGTTTATACTTGTAAACCGTGATTTTCCGTCCGCGGCCCGAAGCCACAACTTTACCTTCAACTTCGCAGCCATCCAGGTAAGGTTGGCCAACCGTTAAGTTTTCGCCGTTCTTTGCCATCAAAACCCGGTCAAAAGTGACCTTTTCGCCTTTTTCAGCCGGAAGTTTTTCCACCCGGACCACTTTGCCTTCTTCCACCAGGTGCTGCTTTCCGCCTGTTTCAATTATTGCGTACATAAACTAACCCCCCGTGAGGACTCGCCGAAGCAGGTAGCCCTTATTCTGCGGGGCTTTAAAGACCGTCTTCGTGCGGTTGAAATTCTATTGCAGATTTTAGCATGCAGACCCGCCTTTGTCAATAAAATTGGCCTTTATCGCTTTCATTGAGCCGCTGATAACGTTCAGCTGTTTCTTTTATTTCCGACTGGTGTGCTCAGAAGATCAGGAGCGACAGCTTTAACCCCTTTAAGTATTATTTCACAAGGCTTGCTACGCGTCCCTGGATTAAGTATATTTTTAAATGCACTCATAGTCTTGACGTTTTTTTCAGCTTGTTATACAATGCACATACATCATAAATGAATAATAGTTGCCTTCGATCCATTTCATCTAAGTTGGTCCGACCCGGCCAGGCATGATGAATGGACGATAGGGTCCGGTTGGAAACGGCCGTGCCTCCCGTAGTGGAAAGAAGGTCAGTAATTGATAATTACGATCGTATTCCCGGCGGGAGAATGCGATTTTTTGTTTGTGGTTTCTATATCATATTAGGAAGGAGAGATTGAAAATGAGATTGTCGGCCAGAAACCAGTTAAAAGGTAAAATCACCAGCATTAAAGAAGGGCCGGTATCAACCGAGGTCATTATCGATATCAACGGCACTCAAATCGTTTCAAGCATTACTTCAACTTCAGCCCAAAATTTGCATCTACAGGTTGGAGACGAAGCTTATGCCGTGATTAAGGCCAGTTCGGTGATGGTGGCAAAGGATTAGCAGCCTTTATAATTTAATGATTCAGCACTTGTAGTTTTACGCTGCCTTTAAACAAAATTTGCAAGTAGATAAATAAATCACCTTCGATCCTCCGGTTCTAAAGCTGTTATTTGGCCATGAACGGCGGACGACAGGGTGCAGATGGAAACAACTGTGCCTCCCGTTGCGGAAAGAAGGTCTGTGATTACTGATAATCGCATTCTCAACGGGAAAATGCGATTTTTTTTATTAAAATTTAAATCAGTAATAGAGACCCTTCTTTTTCGGCAGGCTGCACAGATTAAAATTAAAACCTATCCATAAAAGGATAAAAGCTCTAGCATATTATCCAAGGGGGGAAGCCAATAAAAAACAGGAGATGAAACCGGCGGATAACGCCAGTTAAAGCAAAGGAAAGTGGTTTGGAGTTAATTTTGAACAGCTTAAATTCGAAAGAAACTTGAAAGGAGAGAAAAAATGAACCGTATAAAAAATTTAAACCCTTTACTGCTGGTTTGCCTTATACTAGCATTGAGCATGGCCCTTATCGCGGGGGGGTGCACAGAAGAACCCGCACCGGAATCGGAGGAAGAAGCCGTAGAGGAAGAGGTTGAAGAAGTGAAAGAGGAGCCGGAGGAAGAACTTATAGACGACTTAATCACCCTGGCCACAACCACCAGCACTTACGATTCGGGGCTGCTTGATTACCTCAACCCCATCTTTGCAGAGCAAACGAGGCTTGAAGTCAAAGTAATCTCCCAGGGCACCGGTGCCGCCCTTGAAATCGGCAAACGGGGCGATGCCGATGTCCTGCTGGTGCATGACAGGGCTTCCGAGCTGGAACTGGTAGAAGAAGGTTACTTTGTCGATCGTTACGATGTCATGTATAACGATTTTATTTTTGTCGGACCCGAAGATGAT
>PUNU01000189.1 GCA_003551865.1 Syntrophomonadaceae bacterium | reverse complement strand
TTTGTTGAGTGAAAAGCGTTGCCATGGGGACGGTTCGAGCGTTCCTGAGCGCAGCGAAGGCCGAAGGGAAAACGATGGAACCGTCCCCTATGGCATAGCGGGTTAGGCCTGAGTAGTTACAAAAGTTGTTGTAATAATTGTCAAGTTACGCTCTTAATATGTTGACAAGGCACTAGCAACCTGTAGGCCAGTCATGCAGCGGATCATAATAGTAACCGTAACAGATCCGCCTTCCCGGTGTAAAATTCCTCACTTCCAACCTCTCACTTCTCACCTCTCAACTTCCGGCAATCCGTAAAATAGGAAACTTTCCATTACGGGCCGCTCTTTGGGAACAGGGAGTAAACATGGGCTCCCATGATTAAACCTTTCCTTATTTCCTGTGATTTTCATCCTGCTCCGGGACCGCATTTTCTTTCTCCCGTCGCAGAGCCTCGTTGTACTGCTTCAGCTTGGCCACCACTCTTGCATTAAAGCTTTCCTCGGGGTAGATGCCGTCTTCTCCTGGAACACCGGCTTCCATGCCGGAAAGCAGTTCCAGCCCTTCGTCTACGGTATTTATGGTGTAAACATTAAACTCCCCTCTTTCCACCGCTGCCAGGACATCTTCTTTAAGCATCAGGTTTTTTTGGTTTTTCGCCGGAATAATTACTCCCTGCCTCCCGGTCAAACCCTTGGCCCGACAGGCCAAATAAAAACCTTCAATCTTGCTGTTAATACCGCCAACCGGCTGGATCTCTCCTTTCTGGTTAATTGAGCCGGTAACAGCAAGGTCCTGCCTCAACGGCACATCGGCCAGGCTGGAGAGGAGGCTGAACAGCTCGGCGGCGGAAGCGCTGTCGCCTTCGATGCCGGCATAGGACTGCTCAAAGCAGAGGCTGGCAGTAAGGTTAAGCGGGACCTGCGATCCGTAGCGCATTCCCAGACAGCCGTTCAAAATTAAAACCCCCTTGCTGTGGATGCGCCCGCTCAGCTCGCTCTCCCGCTCAATGTTGATTATGCCCTTGCGGCCCAGGTAGGTTGATGCGGTTATTCGCGAAGGCCGGCCGAAGCGGTAGTCGCCCTGCTCGATTACCGAAAGGCCGTTTACCTGGCCAACCTTGACGCCGTCCAGGTCAAGCAGAATATCCTCTTCTTTGATCGACTCGGCAATTTTTTGCTCATGCTTGTTGGACCTGTAGGCCATTTCTTCCAGGGCCATGTCCACCTGCTCTTTGCCGACTAAATCAGCACCTTCCATTTCAGCCCAGGTATCGGCCTCGATAAGCAGATCGACTATTTCATTGAAGCGGGTGCTCAGCTTGGCCTGGTTTTCAGCCAGCCTGGTGCTGTAATCAACTACTCCGGCCACAGCTGAAATATTAAAGTGGCGCAGGTTCTTTTTTTCACAGTGATAGGAAATAAAGCTGGCCATCCTGTTGATATTGGTTTCCTGCCGGTCCATTTCAATATCAAAATCTGCCTTGATCTTAAACAGTTTGCGGAAGTCTTCATCAAAGTGATAAAGAAGTTGATAGAAAAACGGGTTGCCGATCATTACCACTTTAAGATTTAACGGTATCGGCTGGGGTCGCAGAGTGGCCATGGCCATCAGGCCAAAATGCTCGCCTATATTCTCAATGCGGATTTCCCTGGTTCTCAAGACTCTTTTCAGAGCCTGCCACGACTGCATGGCGGTCAGCACATCACGGGCCTGCAGGACCAGGTAGCCTCCGTTGGCCCGGTGCAGGGCTCCCGGTTTGATCATTGTAAAATCAGTAACCACCATACCAAAACGGTTTTCATATTCAACCCGGCCCAGGAGATTGTAGTAGGAGGGGTTGGTTTCATAGATCATCGGGGCCCCCTCTGTTTCGCGGTTATCAACCAGCAGGTTGACCGCGTAGCGTTTTTCGGTTTGATCCTGCGACTGCTGGCGCAACCAAAGCATCGGGCTCTGCTGCTCATCATCCTCATCAGAGCGAAAATCGCTCAGGTTGGACAACACATCTTCCCGGTAAGCTTCCAGGTACTGCTTAACCGCGGGATACTGCTCATATTTTTCCAGCAGCTCGCTGAAAAGATGGCCGATGGCGCCCATGCCGATTCTTTGATCCAGCTCTTTTAGTTTTTCTTTTAATTCTTTTTCTTCTTTCTGCACCCGGCGCATAATCTCCATTGCCTTCATTTGCACTTCAGTTGATTTTTTATCCAGCTCTTCCCGCCTGGCCTGTTCCAGCTGGGCATATTCATCTTCACTGATCTGTTCTCCGTCCTGCATCGGGATGGTAACAAAGCCGGAGCTGGTTCTTTTTAAGGCAAAACCCTTTTCATTGGCTTCCTTGTTGAGTTCTTCAAGGTGAGCATTCCTGGCCTCCTGAAACTCCTTCATAAAAGCCGACTTCTGCCGCTCGTAATCTTCTCCTTCAAATGCCTTGGGTATATTTTCTTTTAAGTCTTCAAGAAGCTCTTCGATATCCCGGCAGAAATCATGGCCCATTCCGGCCGGAAGATTTAGAGCGATCGGTTCGCCGGGATGCTCGAAGTTGTAAACATAGATCCAATCATCGGGCACCGGCTCATCAGCGGAAAATTTCTTGATGATTGACTGGGCATAGCTGGACTTGCCGGTCCCGGTCAGGCCGATCATGAAAATATTATAACCGGGCTGTTTTATGCGAAGCCCAAAATCAGTAGCTTTTACCGCCCTTTCCTGCCCGATCATCCCTTCCAGAGGGGACACCTCTTCAGTGGTCTTAAAATCGGCCCCGTCCAGACTGCAGGTCAGCCTTAACTGGCCCGGGGTTAATCTTTTCCAGCTCATAAATCTCTTCCCCTTTCCTGCGCGTACAAACACAGATCATTAAGAAAACAGCTTCCACATAGCGGGTTACGGGCCTGGCAGATCGTTCTTCCGTGGGCAATCAACCGGTAATGGGCGGGAACCCACTCCTCAACCGGAATTGTCTCTTTTAGCCGCTTTTCAACATGTTCCGCGCTTGTTCCTTCGGCCAAACCGAGCCTTCTGGAAACCCGAAAAACATGAGTGTCCACCGCCAGGGCCGGCCGGCCGAAAGCACTGCTTACAATGATGCCGGCAGATTTGCGGCCCACACCCGGCAGTTTGATCAATTCATCAAAGCTTTCAGGAAGCCGTCCGCCGTACTTCTCAACAATTATCCGGGCCGCTTCGATCAAAAACCGGCTCTTGTGACGATAAAGCCCCACACTTCTAATATAGGGTTCCAGTTCGGCGGGCTCCATTGCAGAAAGGGCTTCGAAGGAAGGCACTGCTTCAAACAGGCCGTCAGTAACCTTGTTGACCTGTTTGTCGGTAGTTTGAGCGGAAAGGACGGTAGCGGTAAAGAGCTGGTACTGGTTTTCGTAAACAAGGCCGGTTGCCGCCCGGTTGTAATAAACGGCCAGCCTTTCCATGATTAGCGTGACCCGATCTGATTCCTTTTCCGGTAATTTGTTGATGGACATACATTATTATAGATCGCCCCGGGCGGGCGGTAAAGACTTTTATTTGAAGGGTTAATGTCAAATCTTAACCGGAAGTTTTTATGATTCCTTGTGTGCCAAGCTCTTTGATTTCCGCTTCGTTTAAGCCGAGCGACTTGAGGACCTCGGCGGTGTGTTCGCCGTGTTTTGGGGGCGGCAGGCGCAAAGTTCCGGCCTGGCCGGAAAAAAGCAGGGGAAACCCTGTTACTTTTTCGCTTACCCCATCGTCAAGCAGCAGATCGAGCCAGTACCGGCCGGACCGGCTAATCGGGTGTTCGATCGCTTCGTTTAAGCCGAGGACCGGCTCACAGCAGGCATCGACTGGTTCAAAGAAAACCTCCCACTGCTCCCTCGTCTTTTCTTTAAACAGGGAACCTACCTCTTTGATTAATTGTTCCCTGCCCTGTTTTTCGAACTGGCGGTCCACCCATTCCGGCCGACCGACCGCTTCACAGAACCTCTGCCAAAAAACCGGTTCCAGCGCTCCCAGGCTCATGTATTTTCCGTCGGCGGTTTCATAAATATTGTAGCAGGCATAAGCGCCGGTGATATGACCGCTGTTTCTCCGGGGCAGGCCTTCTTGATCATCCAGGCCGGAAGCGTGATAAGCCAGCCAGGGCAAAAGCCCCCTGGTCATCGAAATATCGACAAAACGGCCCTCACCGCCAGCCCGTCGTTCGTAGAGAGCCATCATGATGCCGGTGAGAGCCATTAAAGATCCGCCGGCAATATCGGCTACCTGCACAGCCGGCATTACCGGAGAACCCTCCTCTTCGGCGCTCAGGTCGAGCATCCCGACCAGGGCGGTATAATTAATATCGTGTCCCGCCCGTTCCCGGTAGGGACCGGTTTGCCCGTATCCGCTCAGGGAGGCATAGATCAGGCCCCTGTTAATGGGCCTTAACTGATTGTAGTCGAGACCCAACCTTTCCATGACACCGGGGCGGAAGCCTTCTATCAGAACATCGGACTCTGCAGTTAGCTTTTTAATCAGGTCCCTTCCCCGGTCGGCTTTCAAATTTACAGCCAGGCTCCTCTTGTTGCGGTTCAGCTGGCGAAAAAACGATCCGCTTCCGGCATAAAAACGACCGACGAACCTTGTCGGATCGCCGGTATCGACATCTTCTATCTTGATTACATCCGCCCCGTAGTCGGCCATGAGCATTGTGCACAGCGGACCGGGAAGCAGCCGGGTCAAATCAATCACCCGCAGGCCTTCCAGGGGCAAACGTCTATTTTCTGCAGTGCCGCTCATCAACGGTGGGTGTAATGAGGCAGGACCATCGGGCCGACTCGATCGTCCGCCGCCCCTGTTTCCTCCAGCTCACGGTGATAAGTTTCAACATGTTTCAGGTTAAGGCCTTTGGGAGCGGATATCTCCTTGCTCTTTGCCGCCGCATCCCTTCCGGCCCTCCGGCCAAATACAATAATGTCCAGCAGGGAGTTGCCCATCAGGCGGTTGGTGCCGTGTATGCCCCCGGCCGCCTCTCCGGCCACGTAGAGGTTTTCCACCGAGCTGTGGCCGTTTTCATCGATCAGCATGCCGCCGTTCTGGTAGTGCAGGGTCGGATAAATCAACATCGGCTCTTTGAGGATATCGACACCAAACCTCTGAAACTGGCGCAGCATTGCAGGCAGCTGCCGCTCAATCGTTCCTTCGCCGTGGATCTGCTCTATCAGCGGAGAGTCCAGCCAAACGGCGGTAATGCCGGTGGGCAGAGGCACTCCCAGGCCGCGCTCTTCACACTCGCGGATTATTGCCGACGAAGCCACGTCCCTGGTCTCCAGGTGGTAGACAAATTGCTCACCATTGATATTTAAGGGGGTCGCCCCCAGTCCGCGTGTTTTCTCCGTCACCAGCAGTCCCAGGAGCTGAGGCGGAAACGCCCCGCCTGTCGGATGATACTGGATCGAATCGGCATAAATCATCTTCGCCCCGGCCCGGTAGCCAATAATTAAGCCGTCGGCGGTGGCTCCATGGTGGTTGCTGGTCGGAAAACCGCGGTAGTGCAGTCTGCCCGATCCCCCGGTGGCAATGACCACGGTCCTGGCCCTGGCTATCAGGTACTGCTCCGTTTCCAGGTTAAAGAGAACGGCCCCGGCGGCGCGGCCTTCTTCGTCAAGAATCAGCTCCACCGCCGGGTTAAACTCGACCACTTTTATGCCCCTGTTTAGAACTTCGTCTCTCAAGGTGCGCATTATTTCAGCCCCGGTATAGTCGCGGGCGGCGTGCATGCGCTTCCTGGAAGTGCCGCCTCCGTGAATGGTGATCGTGGTGCCGTCTTTTTTCTTGTCAAACATTGTCCCCATGTCTTCCAGCCATTTGATCACCAGAGGGGCATCCATAACCAGGGCGCGGGCCAGCTCGGGCACATTTTCGAAACGCCCGCCGCCGACTACGTCCAGGTAGTGCACAGCCGGGGAATCGTTTTCTTTGTCCGCGGCCTGTATGCCGCCCTGGGCCATCATCGTATTGGCGTCGCCAAAACGCAGTTTTGTAGCCACCAGGACTTTTGCTCCTGCTTCGTGCGCATCCAACGCAGCCGAAGCTCCCGCTCCCCCGCCACCGATAATCAGCACGTCGACGTCGTAATCCGGATCCGCCGAAAAGTCGATTTCAACGTTTCGCAGACGGCTGAAAGATTCGAAAACATCAGCCATCTCCACGGGCATGCGGGCTCCCTTGTTCACTCCCACCTTGATTTCTCTGAATCCGTCTGCTATATAATCGGGGTGGAACTTTTGCAGGACATCACGCCGCTCTTCCGGGGACATTCGGGGAAAGTGCACGCCTACCCGGGAGGGCCTGGTCTCTTCGACTTTTTTCATTAATTCTTTCAGCTTTGGTGTATAGGTCAATTCAAATGCTCCTCCTCTCCGGGCCTACTTTTCAATTTCCCGATTGTTGTAGAGCTCCTGCAGTTTTTCTTTGTCCGCATTGACCAGCTCGTCGATCTCGGCATCCAGCACTCCTTCTTCGATTGCTTTGACCCTTTCCGCCAGGAAAGCATCGGGCCTGGCAATATAGCGGCTAAACAGCCGTCGCGCCGTCAGGGCCGCGTTGTAGTGCACAATGTTGACCGGGCAGCGGGAAACGCAGAGACCACACATCAAACAGTCAAACGATATATCCGCCGCCCTGGCAAAATCACCCCGCTGAATATAAGCGATGTACTGCATCACATCGATATCCTGTGGGCAAACCTTGTTGCACGAACCGCAGCCCAGACAGCGGTAGACTTCCGGGTAAAGCTGGGCAAAATGAGCGGTTGACGGCCTGATTTCTCCCAGGTCGTATAGAGCCTTGCGAGCCGGAAAAAACGGTATTTGGGCCAGGTACATGCCGTCTTCAACCTTGGTCTGGCAGGCCAGGCCCACCTTTAGCTCATAGTCACCGGCCATACGGTATACTGTGGCGCAGGCGCCGCAGAAACCGGCCCGGCAGCCGCAGCCCCGTTTGAGCTGGTAGCCGGCGTACTCCATGGCGTCCATGATGGTTAAAGTTTCCGGCACGGTGTACTGCTTGCCCATGATGTAGATATCGACCATTTTGATCTCTTCGCTCATGTTTTAAGCCTCCATTACTCGGCCGGCGGCTCGGGTATAAAGCCCTGCTCCATTGCCGCCCTGGTCTGGTCCTGGGAACGCTTAATCATTTCCTCGGCCTTGTCGTACGCTTCGTCGTAGCTCAGTTTAATCCTGGCCACTCCTTCGTCAACCGCTTTCATGGCCGTTGCCGCCGCCACCCTCGGAAATACTTCCCACATGTCCATCGTGGGCAGGATTTTTTCCGGATCCATGCCTCCGTCGGGCGCACAGGAAGCCAGTTCTTCTGCAGCGGCTATGCACATAGGATCGGTAATTGTGCTTGCCTGCACATCGAGAACTCCGCGGAACAGGGCCGGAAAACCAAGTGAATTATTGACCTGGTTCGGAAAATCGGACCGGCCGGTGGAAACAATTTTTGCTCCCGCTTCCTGGGCATCCCAGGGCCAGATCTCGGGAATGGGGTTGGCGCAGGCAAAAACTATCGCGTCATCGGCCATGTCAGAGATCCATTCTTTTTTAATCGTCTCCGGGCCGGGCTTTGACAGGCCTATTAATACATCGGCACCCTTGCAGGCTTCGGCAGCCCCGGTAGTTATCCCTTCACCGTTGGTTTCACGGGCCAGTTCCCATTTTACCGGGTGCTCTTCTTTAAGCTCCGTTCTGCCCTTGTGCAGGGCGCCTTTGCTGTCAATCATGACAATCTTTTTCGGATCCGCTCCGGCGGACATGAGCAGGCGCACTGTACAGATATTGGCCGCGCCGGCCCCGAGAAGCACAATTTTTGCTTCACCAATTTTTTTGTTGACAATTTTCAGGGCATTGATCAGGCCGGCCAGGGTAACCAGGGCCGTGCCCTGCTGATCGTCGTGCCAGATCGGGATATGACACTCTTCCCTCAGCCGATCAAGGATATAGAAGCATTTCGGGCTGGATATATCTTCCAGGTTAACCCCGCCGAAACAGGGCTGCAGCATTTTCACAAACTTGATCAGTTCATCAGCATCTTTGGTATCGACACATACCGGAAAAGCGTCCACCCCGCCCAAGTATTTGAAGAGCAGGGCCTTGCCTTCCATCACCGGCATGCTGGCCTCCGGGCCGATGTCGCCCAGGCCCAGGACCCTGGTGCCGTCGGAAACCACGGCCACAAAGTTGCCTTTGTTGGTATGTTTATAGACCGCTTCTTTATCCTGGGCAATATCCTTGCACGGTTCGGCAACGCCGGGTGTATACCAGATCGCAAAATCATCAATATTTCGCACACAGCTCTTCAAATTGACTTCTATTTTCCCCTTATAGAACGGATGCAGACGCATCGCTTCCTGGGCCGGTTTATTCGCCTTGGCCAGCCGATCATCATTGTTTTTGCTCATCATTAAACACTGCCTTTCTGCTTTATTATTATTCCGCTGTTAAAACCAATCCCGAAACATCCGGAAAAGTGCCGGTACTTTCGGCCTTAATTGCCTAAAGTTTAAAAATTTACCGGGCGTAGGCTTTGGCCCCTTCGGCGTAAAGATCGTTGCCGTGGGCATCGTTTACCACGGTTGCCGGAAAATCTTCGACCTCAAGGCGGTGAATGGCTTCGGCGCCCAGTTCTTCATAGGCAACTACTTCGCATTTCTTAATTCTCTTCGAAAGCAGGGCACCCGCACCGCCGGTTGCGGCCAGGTAGACCCCCTTGTGTTTCTGGAGGGCATCTTTAACCGCCTGGCTGCGCAGGCCCTTTCCTATACAGGCCTTCATCCCGTGTTCCAGCATTTTCGGGGTATAGGCATCCATCCGCCCGCTGGTGGTTGGACCGGCCGAACCGATCACCTGGCCCGGCTTGGCCGGCGACGGCCCGACGTAAAAAATGAACTGACCTTCAAGGTCAATCGGCAAAGGCTCACCTTTATCCATCAACTCAACCAGCTTTTTATGGGCGGCATCCCGGGCGGTATAGATAACTCCGTTGATCAGAACATTATCACCGGCTTTTAAGGCCAGCACATCTTCGTCGCTCAGGGGAGCTTGAATCCTTTTCGGTTCCACTTAAGGTCCGCCTCCTTGTTTATTGATAATTAAATTACCCTTTCCAGGTGCCTGGCGGCATGGCAGTTAATGTTTACTGCCGCGGCCATACTGGCGATATGGGAAGGAAAAGTCTCAATATGGACGGCCAGGGCGAATACCCTCCCGCCAAACCCCTGCGGACCGACTCCAAGGTCATTGATCCTGTCCAAAATTTTCTTTTCCAGGGAAGCAAACCTGCTGTCCGGATTTGGCTGCCCCACGGACCTGAACAGGGCTTTCTTAGCCAGAACCGCCACCCTGTCAAAGGTCCCTCCGATTCCCACGCCAACGACGATCGGCGGGCATGGATTAGGTCCCGCCGCCTTGACGTGCCCTACTACAAAATCAACCAGCCCGTCTTCCCCGTCCGCAGGCTTGAGCATTTTAACCGTGCTCATATTCTCGCTGCCCCCGCCCTTGGGGGCAAAGCTGATTTTTACCTTGTCACCGGGGACCAGATCGGTATAAATCACCGCCGGAGTATTGTCGCCGGTATTTTTTCGCTCATAAAGCGGATCGTTTACTATCGACTTGCGCAGGTAACCCTCTGTGTAACCCCGGCGCACACCGTCATTAATCGCTTCATCCAGGGTCCCGCCTGTCAGGTGGACATCCTGGCCCATTTCTACGAAAAAAACAGCAAATCCCGTATCCTGGCAGATCGGGATTTGCTCGTTTCGGGCGATCTCGACATTTTCAATCAGCTGTTTTAATACTTCTTTGCCGGTCGGTGATTCCTCGGCCTCCAGGGACCTCTTCAGGACATTAAATTCTTCTTCGCCGAGGTAAATATTCGCTTCCTGGCACATTTCTGCGACATGATCGGCAACAGTCGACACATCAAGCTCCCGCAAACCCAACACCTCCGTGTTTATTCTGTCATACAATCGGCAATACCTATCTTTTTCTGCTTGCGGGAGCAAAATCCTGCCGTCTGTTATAACATTTATTATCATTCTAAAATTTATCATTCAGTTTTATGCTGCGGTTTTCCCTTTTCCGTTTTTCTCACGTTTTCAAGCAGGCATTCCCAGTCAAGATCGACTTCTTGCTGGAGGGCCTCTATCCTCTCCTTTTCCATTCGCGCAAATCGCTTCTGGGCGCCCAGGTAATCCTTCAGGGGGGTCCTTTTATCTTGAAGCGGCATGTTCATATTCCACCTGACACCATCTTCGATTTCATAGAGGGGAAAGAACCCCGAAGTAACCGCCAGCCTGGAAAGGTAAATGGTATCCGAAGACTCGGTGCCCCAACCCGGTGGACAGGGCGACAGAATATGGAAAAAGCGGAAGCCCTTGATCTCTTTCGCTTTTTTGAATTTCCGGTGCATATCATCGGGGTAGGCCACCGTGGCTGTAGCGGCATAAGGAACCTTGTGGGCGGCCATTATCTTCATGATGTCCTTTTTCTGGCCTTCCTTGAACATTGGATAGGGCGCAGTGCTGGTCCTCGCCCCGATGGGTGTAGCAGAGCTTGTCTGCACCCCGGTATTCATGTAGGCTTCATTGTCATAGCAGACAAAGATGTAGTCCTCGTTGCGCTGGGCTGCTCCGGAAAGCGCCTGCAGGCCGATATCAAATGTGCCGCCGTCCCCAGCCAGAACAGCCAGGGTCGTATCATGATGGCCCTTCTTATTAAGACCGCGCCTTAAGCCGCCGCCCACCGCACCGGCACTGGGAAAAGGACAGTGCAGGATCGGGTTTTTCAAGGTGGAAAGCGGCGGCACCGCGGCAATAATGCTCCAGCATGAAGCGGTGATCACCACGGTCAGATTGGGACCCAGGGCCCTGGTCATGAAGCGGACAGTGAGGGCCGCTGCACACCCGGGACAGGCGCTGTGCCCCGAATACATCATTTCCGTTTGCCGGTTGAGTTCCTCAATATTCATTCCAATTCCACCCCCCACTTTTCGCCGGCCCGCTCATTTTCAGGCCAGGCCCGGAGCGCATCTTTTAATTTAGCCACGGTAAGATCGATACCCCCGGCCAAAATCATATCGTGCACCGCCGGGGGTCTGTCCATCTCATATACGGCGTTTTTCAATTCCTGGGCAAAAATTCCGCCCATTCCGGGTGAACAGTTGCGGTCGACAACAATGACCCTTTCAATGCCGTGATCTTCAATGATACGGCGAATCCGTTCGGCCGGAAAGGGCCGGAACATCCGCAGCTGGAGCATCCCGGCACCGGCCAGCTCAGGCAGGTGCCACCTTACTGTTTCGGCAGTACTGCCCGCCGCCATGATCACAGTCTTCGCTCCGGCGGGTATTTCAGAAAAAACTGTTTCGTAGCGGCGCCCAAAGAACTGGGCAAAACGCTCGTTGATCGATTTGAACAGTTCCGGTGCTTTGAGCATATCTTCATGTCTTTTTTTTACCAAAAGCTGCTGGTTGTCTCCCGTGGTCAGCCCGTGCAGGTTGCTCGTTTGACCCGGTTTGACCTGGGGCTGAAACGTCGGCGGGCCGATAAACTGCCGGACCCGACTTTTTTCCGGCACGTCGACCGGTTCGTAGGTATGGGAAATATAAAAACCGTCGAAGACAACCATGCAGGGCAGCAGCAGCTCTTCACTTAAGGAAAAAGCCTGGATCACGGTATCCAACACTTCCTGGGCTCCCGAGCAGTAGATCTGCATCCAGCCGGTATCGCGCTGGCTGAGGCTGTCACCCTGGTCGGGGTCAAGAACCCATGGTGCCCCGATTGCCCGGTTGACATTAGCCATAACAATCGGAAACCGTGCTCCCCCGCACCAGTGAATCATTTCGTGCATGTAGGCCAGGCCGTGTGAAGCGGTGGCCGTAAACACTCGCGCACCTGCCGCTGAGGCTCCGTTGCAGGTGGCCAAAGCCGAGTACTCGGATTCCACGCTCACAAAGTCACCGTCAAGTTCCCCCCTGGCGGCGAAATTAGCCAGGGTTTCGACAACCGCCGTCTGGGGGGTTATCGGGTAGGCGGCCACCAAATCTACACCAACCCTCTGGGCCGCAATAGCCGCGGCCTGAGTTCCGCTGATTAACTCAAAAGGCATATTTACAGGCCTCCTTCCATTGCCAGAGCCCTGGCCGGGCATTCTGTCGCACAAATTCCGCACCCCTTGCAGAAATCCAGGTTGATCTCGTAGTTACCGTCGCTCAGGTTTACAGCCAGGTCTGGACAAAACAGGTAACAGATACCGCAGGAGTTGCAGGTCCCGCAGCCAAGGCAGCGATCTGCTTCATCCTCCGGCTCGGGCTGCCTATCCAGCAGCTGTAGATCGAATCTGGCGGCCAGGTTCAGCTCTTCAAATTTAACCGGTTCTTCCTCACCTAAAGACAGTGCCGGTACCGGCAAACCTTCAAGCTGGGCCCTTATTCCTTCCGCCGCCACCCTTCCAGCCTTGATCGCTTCCGTAACCGTTGCCGGACCGGTAACCAGGTCACCTCCGGCAAAAAGTGAAAACGGCTGTTCAGCTTCTTCCAGGATCGAGAGATCCTGCTTCTGGCCGAGAGCCATGATCACCGTGCCGCAGCCTTTTTTGAACGTCCGGCTGCTGTCAACCACCAACCCATCCCGGTTGGTTTTGCTGTAGTCAAAAACGACCGCTTTTACCGCCTGAGCGTCCGTTTCAATTTCCCTGGGCAGGGCATTGAAAATCATCTCCACACCTTCATTTTCCGCCGCCTCCACTTCCGGCGGAAAGGCCGGCATCTCCGCCCTGCTGCGGCGGTAAACCAGGCTGACATGGTTAATGCCGTTCATCCGCAGGGCTGTGCGGACGCTGTCAACAGCGGCGTTACCGCCGCCGATAACGATGACCGGGTCTTTAAGTTTCGGCGGCTGCCCCGTGTTGACCCGGCCCAGAAAATCAAGTGCATCGTAAACATCCCCGCTTTCTTCCCCTTTTATATCCGCTTTGCGGGACACCCAGGCTCCTGTTGCCAAAAAGACCCTTTCAAATTCCCTGTCAAGATCGGCGAGGGAAACATCTTCACCGACGCTGCAGCCGGTCTTAAACTCTATGCCCAGATCCTTTAAAATTGCCAGCTCCTGCCTCAAGATCCGGCGCGGCAGGCGGTACTCGGGAATGCCCAGGGCAAGCATCCCGCCGGGCAGTTCAGAGCGTTCAATAACGGTTACCCTGTAACCCGCTTCAGCAAGATAAAAAGCACAGCTCAGGCCGGCCGGACCCGAGCCGACCACGGCCACCCGGGCCTTTACCTCTTTTGGCGTTTTTGGCTTTTTATAGTTTTCCAGGCGCCATTCGCCGATGGCCTTTTCCACTGCCGGTATATCAATTTCTCTGTCCAACTGGCCCCGGTTGCAGTTTTCGGTGCAGGGATGAAAGCAAACATGACCGGTCAAGGCGGGAAACGGATTATAATTTTTCATTATTTCCCAGGCTTCTGCCCACTGTTCTTTTTTAACTGCTTCCAGCCAGCGCGGCACCTCGCCGTCGAGCAGGCAGTCACTGCGGCAGGGCGATATCCTGCCGGTTTTTTCCGGGGTTAAAAAACGCCATTCCCCGGTTTTATTGACCGTAGTAGCCCTGTTTCCCACTGCATAAATGTAAGTATCCTCTTTCAGTTCAGGTGACAAGCGGGCCCACCTCCTTCACGCTTTCATAACCTTCGTTGGCCGCGAGGACATTTTCTTCAACTTTGGCGCCAACTCTTTTCCTAATCGCTTCACCCAGGTGATCCAGGGAAGCCAGGCCGCTTACCCTGGCCATCGCCCCCAGCATAACTGTATTGACCAGCGGAAAACTGCCGATGGCCAGCTGATGCTTCAGGGCAATAGCTGTGGCATCGACGGTATAAATTACACAGCGCTCTCCCGGCAGGACGTCTTCCGGCAGTGAGTCCAGACGCACTTCTCCTGTATTAATAATCATCGTGCCACCGTCCTTAAGCCCGGCGGTCAGGGTGGCTCCAGACAATGTCGCATCAAAAACAACCACATAGTCGGGTGCGTAAATACGGCTGCGGGGCATCAGCAGATTACTGCTCGCCCTGATAAAAG
>PUNU01000123.1 GCA_003551865.1 Syntrophomonadaceae bacterium | reverse complement strand
GATCGTTCTCGGCATCTGGTGGAAACGGACCAACAAGTACGGGGTCGGTGCCGGCATGGTGGTGGGCACCCTGATTTCCTTTGTCTGCTGGATTATGATCGGCTACATGGGCATGGACCCGGTGGATATTCCCTTCCCCTTCTTTGCCAAGTACTTCTACGGCCCGCTGGGCTGGATTAAAGTAATAGCATTCACGGTGCCCGTTTCATTTATTCTGACGATCGTGGTCTCCTGGCTGACTCCGCCGCCGCCGGAGGACCTGCAGAAACAGGTGGATGAAATGCACGGATGGACCGACGTAGACCCGACACGTTATAACGGCAAAGGTCTGCCGATTACCATTATCGTGCTGTCTGTTTTTATCATTTGGTTTATGACCACGCTTTACGATCAGTTTCCCAAGTAACTCCACGGCGCGGCCTGCCCGGCACTCAAGCGGTTTTTAGTGCCGGGCAGCCGGCCGCATAATATTCAACAGGAGGTGATTGTTTCATGGAGAACTGGGAAAAACTCTGTAAGATGCCCTATAAAGAGATTAAAGACCTGCAGGACCGTAAACTGCGGGCCTTTATGGCCAATCAGATCTATCTCTACAGCCCTTATTACAGCAACCTGCTGAAGGAACTAAAAATTGATCCTTTAAAAATAAAGGGCATTGAAGATCTGCGCCACCTGCCTTTCACCTACAAGTGGGATATCGCCCCGACCGACGAAGAGCCGCAGAAGGCCAAGGATTTTGTCATCCGGCCCGACGAAGAGATTACAGAGAAGTACAGCCACCTGGCCAAGATGTCGATGACCGGCGGCAAGGCCCAGGTGGAGGAAAAAGTTTATGATTTTAAGCCGGTGCATATGCATTTTACTACCGGACGGACGGCCATGCCCACGCCTTTTTTATATTCAAAACGTGACCTTGAAAACTTAAAAGAGGCCGGCTACCGCCTGCTCGAAGTTTTTGAAGTGACCAGCGACGATACAGTGGTGAACTCCTTCCCGTTTGCCCCGCATCTTGCTTTCTGGCAGACTTTTTTTGCCGGCGAAAAAATGAATGTGGCCGGTTTTCACAGCGGGGGCGGCAAGATAGTGGGCACCAATAACCTGATGGACGCTTTTGAGTATCTCCAGCCCACTGTAGCGGTGTTTATTCCCGGCTACTGTTACTATTTCCTGCGTGAGGCTGTCAAACAGGGACGCGATTTTTCTTCAGTGAAGAAAATTTTCTTCGGCGGCGAGCGGGTGCCCGCCGGATTAAAGGATAAGATCAAGGAGCTTTTTGTTCAGCTGGGGGCCGAAGATGTAATGGTGCTGGCTACCTATGGTATGACCGAGGCCAAGGTAGCCTGGCCTGAGTGTCCTTCTCACGACGAATATTACGGCTACCATCTCTACCCCGACATGGAGGTTTTTGAAACGGTGGATCCCGAAAGCGGCGAGCCGGTCGGAGAAGGGGAGGAAGGCGAGATAGTTTATACATCGCTGGATTGGCGGGGGACGGCTGTTCTGCGCTACCGCACCGGCGACATTGCTGTAGGAGGTTTAATGTATGAGCCCTGTCCCAACTGCGGCCGGACGGTTCCGCGGATCAGTTCCAATATACAGCGCAAGTCGGAACTGAAAGAGTTCAGCATGACCAAGGTCAAGGGGACCCTGGTTAATTTGAATAACTTTTTCCCCCTGATGATGAGTCATCCGGATATTGAAGAGTGGCAGGTGGAAATGCGCAAGCGCAATGACGACCCCTACGACCTGGATGAAATCTACCTCTATGTTGCCACTAAGGGTGATGTTGATCGCGAGAAGCTGGTAGCCGATTTAAAACAAAAAGTGCTCAGAGATACGGAAGTCTCCCTGAGCGATATTATTTTTAAACCTGTGCCCGAACTGGTAAAACAGCTGGGCATGGAAACGGAGCTCAAAGAAAAAAGGATTTTAGATAACCGGCCCACGTAAACCGGCTTTAACAGAGCACGAGAGGAGGCAAAGCATGGAAGCATGGAGCAAGGTCAGTAAAATGCCTGCTGCAGCGATCCGGAAAATGCAAAGCGAGCTTTTGCAGAAAATGCTCAATGATGAGCTGGCAGCAAGGCACCCCTATTACCGGACGCTTTTTCAGGAAAACAATATAAATCCCGCAGACATCAAGGGTATCGAAGATCTAAGAGAACTGCCGTTTACGGAAAAAAAGGATCTTCTGCCCCCGGAGGGGGATCTTCGCCACCCCAAGAAATTTGTGCTTGAACCTCCCGCCGAGGGAGAAAAAAAGAGCAAAAAGAAAGGTCTGGCTCTTTTTGGCAAAAAAGATACGGGTCCCGATCCGGAACAGTATAAGTTTCACACCCTTTATTTTACCGCAGGGCGCACGGCCAAACCGATCCCGATAGAATATACCCATCTCGATCTGGCCAACCTCAGGGAAGCAGGTGCCAGGGCAATCGATGTATGGAATCTAACCCGTGATGATACCGTGGTAAATGCTTTTACCTACGCCCCAAACGCTTACTTCTGGCAGATGTTTTACGGCACAGTCGACCTGGGCAGCACTGCTTTGCAAACCGGGGGAGGAAAGGTGCTGGGATTGGAAAAAGTTCTTAAAGCTGCTCATAACATGGAAGCGCCGGTTATGGCTGTTGCTCCCGGGTACGCTATATATGCTCTGCAGACCCTGGAAAATTTCGGCTTTACTGCTGAAAACCTGGAACGCATCATAACCGGCATCGATTATACGCCGATGGAGGCTGTAGAAAAGATAAAAAAACTGATGCAAGCGGTACAGGCAAAAGATAACAAAGTCCAGCGTTTTTACAGTATCTCGGAGGCCAAATCGGGATGGGCTGAATGTGAGCCCGGTTACGGCTATCATACTTTTCCGGATCATGTATTGATTGAAATTGTCGATCCGGAAAGCGGTGAAGTGCTTGGTGAAGGGGAAAAAGGAGAGGTGGTCATAACTCACCTGGAGGCCGCCGGCACAGTTTTGCTTCGTTACAGAACCGGCGATATTGCCACTGGTGGCCTGGTTACGGAGCCGTGCCCCAATTGCAAGCGCACCGTGCCGCGGATCATGGGCGATATAGAACGGGAGGCCCACTATTATAAGCTCCTAGGCAAAGATGGCGAGTACCTGTTCAACGGCAACCACCTGCGCAAGTTAATGTTTG
>PUNU01000293.1 GCA_003551865.1 Syntrophomonadaceae bacterium | reverse complement strand
CCTTAGCGGCTATATTTAGCCGCGCCTCTTAACTTAATACTTCTATGGTTCCCGCTTCACCATTAAGCCGGACTAGTTGCCCGTCTTTCAGGGTGCCGGTGGCATTGCCCACCCCGACAACTGCAGGAATGTTGTACTCCCTGGCTACCACCGGGCCGTGCGCCAGGGTTGCCCCCGTCTCCATAATCAAGCCGCCTATTTTTAAAAACAACGGAGTCCAGGAGGGATCTGTGGACATGGTCACCAGGATATCACCATCTCTAAGCTTTCTACCTTCTTCCGGCCTCATTACAATTTTAACCGGCCCCTCGTGTATTCCCGCCGAAGCGGGGATACCTCGTAAAGCGCCGTCTTCGCTTTCATCTGCAACTGTACATACAGCTTCACCGTAACTGGTGATTAAACGCGGCACGTTGGTCCGCTGCATTTCTCTTAAGTATTCTTCTCTGTTACAGGCAGCCTTCTTGCGCAGATCTCCCCCAGCTTTTATATCTTCCATGGCTACAAAAAAGATGTCGCCGGGATCCTCTAGCCTTCCTTCAACGGCCAGCTCTGCTCCGACTTCAGCCAAAACTTCCCTTAATACATTCATTGCCTGGACCATGATGAACTTGGGCATCTCCCTGTATCCGAAAGTATCCCGGAACAACCTGAGCAGTTTTTGCAACTTTCGGGCATCCCTGTTAGCCCCTTTATCTTTTAGCCGGTCAGTTAGATGCTCTATGGTTCGTTCTGCTTCTTCCCGGTCCCGGTGGAGTTTATCAATCCCTTTCCGGTAGGTTTTCTGGTCGATATAGGACTGGATCGTGTCGACAATATATTCCGGCTGCTCTTTCCACCTGGGAACGCCAAAGTCTATTTCTTCAGAAGACCGGTGACCGTATTTCTCCAGGAAGCCAATGATTTCAGGGTGATCGGCAGAAGCCTTCGCGTTAGCCTGATCAAGCCTCTCTGCTATTTGGAGCATCTCCAGGCCCATTTCCGTAGTAACACTGTTTGGTACCGCCCTTTTAACTTTTTCCAACTCCGAGGTATCTAAAGAGTGCTTACGAATTATTTTTTCAGCCCGGTCCAAGCTGGTTAACAGCGGCGGTATCATCCACCAGATCATTGAATAACCAATCTTAAAAGGCGGGGTAAGGGATTCTTCTTTCACGAATTTAAGTTTATCGTCTATTGTTCTTAGTTTATTTTTTCTTTCTTTTAGAGCGTTGAGCTGGTTATATGCATAAGCAATGGCTTTATTTACCGCCCGGTAAGGAAAGTACTTCCCGTAAAATAGTTTCGGTCGGGAAGCAATCCTCAGCTTAAGCGGGCCAGAGCCAATCTTCGTAATCGCTGACCACAGCAGGCCGAGCAAGAGCTTTTTGTTTTCCTTTAACGCTTCGCTGTTTCTGTCGGCAACGTGGGCCATGGCTTTAATAGTCATCGGCTCAGAATCCATCAAGGCCGGGATCCTGTAGCTTCTCAGCCTGCCGACAACAGCTTCGTAGCGGAGCGGCTCAGTAATATCAATAAAAATTCTCCCGCCGGGGCTTTTGATCCACGGCACCGGCCTGTGCTGGTTCCTGCGGTTAAGAAGAAACCTGGTCAACCCGTTCCTGAAAAAGTCCACCGCTGCCGGGGTGAGCGGGGCGCTGAACCCGTTGCGGTAAAGGAGCAAATTAAGGTAAATGCGCAGTTTAGCATCGCAATCTTCCGGCTCGGGCATGGGGTAAAGAGCGGTTACCGGCCTGGCCTGGACCAGGTAAAAAACGCCGCCTTCACCGGCCCACTCCAGGTCCTGCGGAAACCGGAAGTACTTTTCGGCCGCCACAGCCAGATCCCGCAGTTCCTTCCTTTCTCTTTCGTTTAAAGTAGCTTCTTCCTGCCTTCCGGCCCCTACCGGAACCAGCTTAACACCCCGGTCATTTCTTACGGTCATAAACTCTTTAACTGCAATATGCTCGCTGACCACTTCCCCGCTACTTTTCTTAATGATCCACTGGTCAGGGTCCACCTGCCCGCCGACGATTGCTTCTCCCAGCCCCCAGGAACAATTAATTGATACCTGGTCCCTCCTGCCGTTAACCGGGTTGGCTGTAAAAATAATTCCCGATTTTTCTGATGAGAGCTGTTTTTGAACAACCACCCCGTGCCCCAATTTTAACCCGGCCATCCCCTGTTTTTCCCGGTAAGACACCGCCCTTTCGTTCCACAGCGAAGCCCAGCAATTCTTGATCGCTTCATAAAGCTCTCCTTTACCTGATATGTTCAAGTAGGTGGAATACTGGCCGGCAAAAGAAGCCCCGGGGAGGTCTTCCGCCGTTGCTGAGGAACGGACTGCTACCCGGGGCTCTTCAATGTATTCATAAACCTGGTCGATTTCTTTCTCGATCTCCGGTGGTATTTGTCCTGCGTAAAATTTCTCCTGCAGCCAGGATATCTTTTCTTTTAAAGTTTCCCGGGGATCCGGAGTGCCCGGGGCTTCCCTGATATCATTTTCGGCTCCCTCCTCAAATAACAACCCCTCGATTGCTTTTTCCAGCCCGTTTGCTTGAACAAAATCATGGTAGGCCTCCACCAGGATGACAAACCCTCCCGGCACCGGCAAGCCGGCCCTGATCATTTCACCCAGGTTGGCTCCCTTGCCACCGGCCTGGGCCAGATCTTCCTTGCCGACCTGCTCCAACAAGCGCACGTATCTATACTCCTGCATGCTTATACATCCCCTGCCCTTAATATCTTCCAGGCCCTCACATTCACCATAGCCAATTGAAGTATTTCGGTATTTCGAGGCACACATCATATTTACCTCCTGCTGCCAATTTGGAGGGATCCTACTTTCGATCCTGTCCAAATCATAACAGGGAAAAAGCTGTTTTGAACCTGCCAAAGGTTGGTCATCTAAAAACAAACCGCGCCAACCATAAATTTAAGCATACTATGACCAGAAAACTGCTGGTTGATTGGGGGAAAAGAATAGGGACAAGTTACTGCATAAGCTGCCTGCAAGTAGGGATTTGGCTTGAGATTGGTTTAGGATTGATATAAATAGTAGGGGAAATCAGAAATAAAGCAAGCGGGGAAACTAAGATTACGGCTTCCTCATTTATCTTTTGAGTCGTCTTCCAATAATATTAAAACCTGGTCTATAAAGGATTCGAAAATATGGAGTTCT
>PUNU01000257.1 GCA_003551865.1 Syntrophomonadaceae bacterium | reverse complement strand
GCTTCACCTTCCGTGCCCTGTGGGACTGGTCGCGGCAACACCTGGCGCCGGGTTGTACCGTGTACTCCGACGGTCTGGCCTGCTTCAACGCGGTCACCATGACGGACTGCGCGCACCAGCCAACCGTGGTCGGCGGCCGCAAGCCGAGGGATCTGCCGGAGTTTCAGTGGATCAACACCGTACTCGGCAATCTGAAGACCAGTCTGAGCGGGACTCACCACGCCTTCGCCTTCTCCAAGTATGCGGCCCGCTATCTGGCCGCGTTTGCCTACCGGTTCAACCGGCGCTTCGACCTGCCCACCCTGCCGCAGCGCCTGCTCATTGCCGTGGTGCACTGCCGCCGGCGTCCGGAGCGTGAATTACGGCGTGCGGAGCTTTCGTGCTAATCAGGAAAGTCTTTAAACCGCTCCTCTTTTCGTAATGCCACATTAAAAAGATCACGAGACTGCGGATCTACTTGTTTGACCGCTAGAACACCTTGTAAAACACCGGTCGCCCAAATACTGCTCAATCTTTTCTTACGCACAGAGCGATCGGTATTTTACAAACATCAAAGCCGTTCGAAAAACTGATGCAAACCTTGCGCAAAGCGATCAATATTATAATATTTCTCGCATAACTCTCGTCCTCTTTGCCCCATTTGTTTTGCTTCGTCAGGATTATCCACTAGCCTCCATGCCGCCTTGCGCAGTGAAATCCCATCACCCGGATCGACAAACAAGCCAACCCCCTCCTTTTCCACGTCAATCTCGGAGGTAAGTGCGCTGGTTCGCGTTACTATTGCCGGACGACCAGATGCCATTGATTCAAAGAGGTTCGTTAACCCGATCGAATGACGGCTATCGGGATCGCGCATCAAAGTCAAGAGCAACACACTAGAATACCGATAGTAATAATGCGCCAATTTAAGATAGATATCTGGCCGCAAATCCTTCGCTGATCGAAATTCGAAGTTTGCAGGCTTATTAAGCAGTATGTTCTTATCGGGATGGATTATGGTCACTTTTATGCCTTGGCCACCCAAAGCCTGGGTAATAATATCAATATCCCTGAACGTTTTGCCGCTTGATAACGCCCATTGAGGATCGTAAGGATAGCAAGGAAAGAAATCTAGATCCATGCCCCAGCTAATATGAGAACATAGAACCCCGGGGTAGTCTTTGTCCATTCGCTTCTTCGCGACAGGCGTATGCGCTATTACCCCGTCGTAGAGTTTTGGGAATATTAGCGGCTCTCGAGCGAACAAAAGACCTGTGACCTTACAGCGAATTGCTTTGATTTGTTTTAATATTGGAGCCCAAAATAGTATATTATGCCCGCAATATATGATATCGTCAGCTTTCAGATGTCGTGCTGCTATCCAGGCGGGATTCCAGTCATTCTTTAACCGCTTAAAAAGCCGCCTTCCAGATGGCGGCTCCGGAATTAGCACCTCATATCCCTTAAGAGCTAATTCTAAACACCCCCAAAGATGATTTCCCGGGTAAATTCCTTCTTTCCAGAGCCGCCATGCCAGGGCCATCCCGTAGCTATTGACATACATTACTCGGCGGAACGGTTTTGTATTTTTTCGGCGCAAAAACAAAACACCGTCTTCGCTAGATTCATGCAGATCCTTCAATTTCGGCGGGGGTGTTGGGTGTTCTTTAATTAATTCATGATTCATAAATCTCTCATGGCAAGCAAGGGCGTAAGCGATATATTAGGGAAGCGCTGATTTATCGGCGTTTCCCTGCGACACACGGAGGTGTCGCCAGAATCGGCCACCGTAGGTGGTCGATTCTGAAGCAAGCTGCAAATCACATTTGCAGCGAAGCGTGCGCTGAGAAAGCCAGGATGGCTTTATTCAGCGCTTCCTTAGACGAGCAACTCCTGCAAGTGGGGTCCTTGCACTGATGGGCATGCGTGGTGCAATGGGGTGGACCACTCACTGGGCCGAGCATTTGCGTGAGTCCTAGGCACGGTGTCAACGTCCCATGCCCCCCACGCGAATCCACCCATTCATCTATGTTATGTTTGGAGCCAAGTTAGTTTGCTTGAGCGAGATCATTCAGTGAGCCAAGGCATCAGCGTGATCATTCCGCACCTGAACCAGCATGCGGCGTTGGAAAGACTTCTAAACAGCCTCAATGCGCAGGTGCACAGTGGTGCGTATGTCGAAATCATTGTCGTTGATAACGGCTCCGTAACGCCGCTACCGAAGGATCGCTCGGCGATGCCAAATGTTAGGTTACTACAAGAAGCAACCCCCGGGCCGGGTCCAGCGCGCAATCGGGGTGCAGCGGTCGCAAATGGAGCGATTCTTGCGTTCATCGATGCAGACTGCATCGCTGACGCCGGCTGGATTCGGGCGATCTCGACCCACTTCCAAAAACCGGATGCGGCGGCCGTTATCGGTGGTGACGTGCGCATCGCACCGCGCGGCGCAAGACTGGATTCAATCGAGGCTTACGAAAGCATCTTTGGCTACCGTTTCGAACTGTACATACGCCGGGATCGATATGCCGGTACCGGCAACCTGGCGATTCGCCGAGAAGTCTTCGACACGGTCGGGCCCTTCGGAGGCATCCACATCGCGGAAGATCGTGATTGGGGACAGCGCGCGAGCCGTGCCGGCTTTCTCCCTGCCTACGTGCCCGAGATGATCATCTACACCGAAGCCCGCCAGACCTTCTCGGAGCTTGCACGGAAATGGGACCGACATATCGCCCATGATTTCGCCGACGTCAAGGGCGGGAAACGGCGCCTGCTTTGGTTGCTCCGCAGTCTCGCGCTGGCCGCCTCCCCGATCGCTGAGATACCGCGCGTGCTTAATTCCCCTCGGATACGGGGAAGCAGAGCTCGTTTGCTGGCCTGTGGGGTGCTTTTCCGTATACGCATTCACCGTTCACGGCGAATGCTGCAGCTGTTTTTCGGAGGACGCCCGGAGGAAATGGCAATGAGTTGGCAGAAGAAATGAGAGGACTCATGTTTTCGCGCGCCAGCCTTCTCAGGAGATCTAATGACGGAGCTTGAAACGAATCTAGCTACAGGTGCTAGCCAGGAACCCGGGCTGCCCGACCCCGAGTTGTCGATCATCATCGTCAGCTACAACACCCAGGAAATGACTCTGGAATGCATTGCGTCAGTTAAAACCGAGACACGCACAAGAATCGAGGTCATCGT